>CAZKCX010000196.1:0-10312 GCA_964550865.1 uncultured Planctomycetales bacterium | reverse complement strand
GTTGCGCTCTTCCTCTTCACCGACGGCATCCCCGAGGCGCTGAACCGCGACGACGAATTCTTCGGCCTGGGACGAATCGAGGAGTTCCTCCGACGGAACGCCCGGAGCACGCCGATGGAGCTCATCACCCGTTGTCGGCGAAAGGTCGACGACTTCATCGGCCACGCCCCGCAGAGCGACGACGTGACGCTGATGGTCGTCCGTCTGCCCGCGGCGGGCGCGGCATCGGCCCCAGCAGCGGACGGCTAACGAACGTATGCCCCGGCGGTCAGCCACATCACGGTCGGCATCGAAGACCACCAAGAGCCGTTCAACCTCCCCGAAGACCCACCGCGAACGCCGCGCATCGCGGTCGGTGGCCGGCGGTGAAGGTCCTTGTGTCGTCATCGATCTCGACCGCATCCGTCGCAACGTGGAGGACATCCGTCATCGCACCGAACGCCCCGTGATCGCGGTCATCAAGGCCGACGCCTATGGGCTGGGGGCCGTTCAGGTCGCGGCCGCCATCGAGGATCTCGTCGACGAGTTCGCCTACTTCAGCCTGGCCGAGGCACGCGCCGTGCAGCGTCCCGGACTCATTCTGGGCCCATTGAGCGGACCGATCGCCGAGCACCTCCGGTTGGGCGCGCGGCCCGCCGTGGGATCGCTCTCCGATCTGGATTTCGTCGGAAGTGCGCCGGCCGTTCTCAATATCGACACCGGCATGCAGCGCTTCGGCTGTCGGCCCGAGGAGATCGACGAGATCCTCGAGGCGGGCAACATCACCGACGCGTTCACGCACACGGTCGATGCCGCCGGAGCCCGGATGTTGTGGCGGCTGTGCCGCGGCAAGGGCGTTCGCCTACACGCGGCGGGGACGTCGCTCCTGCATCGCAAGTCCGCGTATCTCGACGCCGTGCGTCCGGGCCTGGCGATCTATCTTGGGGCCATGACGGTCTCGACGACGCTGGTCGCGATTCGATCCCTCAGCGGTGCGGCCGGATACACGCGGTTCCATGCGAAGCACGCCGGGGTGATCCTCTGCGGCTACGCCGGCGGGTTCGGCCCCGGCATCGTCCGAATCCGTGGCAAGCGTCGGCGCGTGCTGGAGGTCGGGATGAACACGTCGTTCGTGGAGGTGGGTCCGCGCGACCGCGTCGGCGACGAGGTGACGCTGCTCGGCGCCGACTTGTCGGAGCGCGACGCCGCCCGTGCCCTCGGCTGCTCCGCGCACGAGATCCTCTGCCGATACGCACGGACGGGGAACCGCCACTACGTCCGAACCGGCGACACCTGATTGGGCGAGATGCTGGTCTTGATCGCTCGCTGCGGTGGTCGTGTGTGTCGTCCCCCGGGGATCGGCGAATCCTGACACGAGTCCCGCCGGAGACAGCCGGGCGCGGCCGGGCCGAGGACAGCCCGGCTCGGAAACGGGACGAAGCGGCATCCTTCTCGAAGCGAGCAGGCCGACAGACAACTCTTCCGTGCGCTATCCCGCTCGCATCCACAGGTCGATCAGCATCGTCCGCGAATTGAAGAGCACGTGCATGAGGATCGGCCCGACAAGCGAGCCGGTGTGCTCGTACACATAGCCGAGCGCGAGGCCGAAGCACACCAGGGGCAACACGAACTGCGGCTGCTGATAATGCATGAGCCCGAAGCACACCGAGGCGATGCCGATCGCCAGCCACGGGCGATCGATGTGGTTGCGCACCGCCGTCTGCACCAGGCCGCGGAAGAAAAGCTCCTCGGCGACGGGAGAGACCACCACAGCCGTAAGCCAGAGCGAACCCACCGCCCACAACGGCGCCGTTTCCTCTCGCACGAGATTGAGCACGCCGTGCTTCGGCGGCGCTCCGGAGAGCCACGTCGCGAGATGCGCCAGCCCCGTGCAAAGCGGCCAGACAGCGAGGTAGGCCAACACCGCCCAGACGAGATCCTTCCGCAATCGCCGCAAACGGAAGCCGAACGCGCCAACGCCGCCCTTTACGCACCGCACGGCCACGACCCATGTGATCAAGACCAGGACGGCCTTGGCGACGTTGTTCGACAAGATCGGCCAAAGGCCCGGGCGGGCTGAATCGCCGATCCACAGATCCTCGCTCACCCCGGATGGGGGATCCATCGATCGCCCCAGCGCGCTCAGCAGCCCCGCCATCAGGAAGAACAGCAAGAGCACCATGGAGACAACCAGCAGATCGATCGTGCCCTCGCGCCGACGACGCAGCGACAGCGCCGACCGCCATCGTCCGCCGATCGTCGTGACGGTCGCCGCGACCACCAGGACCAGACCGCCCGCGGCGATCAGCCCCAGGTTCACCCATTCGGCGGGATGGAGGTCCGGCCAGTTCATGTCATGACTCGATGCGCGAGGTCATCCTTCCGACGGAGAATCGCCGTCGCCTTGGCATTCGTAGACGTACACCGCGCGGTCCGATCGATCGAAATCGCGAATCGGCTCGAAGGCGTGATAGAAGAGCTCCGGCCGATTCAGATCCGCCCAGAACACGTCCAACACCTTGACTCGACGAAAGCCCAGCCTCTTCAACGCCGGGGTAACACGATTCAGCACGGGCCCAAACACGATAGCGTAATCCGGCTGCGAACGCGCGAAGAAATGAATCGAATCGAGCTTCTCGAACTGCGGCTCCGGCGGCCAGAGCAGCTGCCAGGCATAGACGACCCGCGGTGCGTGATACATGAGCGGATAGACCGCATAGTTCGGCGAGACCCACACGCTCTGGCCCTCTTCCATATGGGCCTGGATCCAGTGGATCGTCATCGCGAAGCCGCTCGGCAGCGGGTCTCGAAGCTCCTCTACGTACTTCAGCAGCGTGGAACGAAGCTGCCGGCGGGGCAGGAACTCGTCGAACCTCGTCCGGGCGCCGAGTCCGGCATACGGGCCACCGTGCAGCGCGGTCGTCAGAAACGCAACCACCGCCAACGGGACCGCCACGCTCCATCGCCGGCCCGACAACCGAAGGATGACGCGCAGCCCGATGAACATCAGCAGCGGAATGAGTGGAACCAAATAGCGCACGTTCGCCACGCCCGTGATGTGCACCTCCTGTGGCGAGCCGATCCCGATGACGCCCGCGTAGAGGACCAACGCCAGCAGCGCGCGGGCGAGCCAGCGATCCCGCGTCCAGGCCGCGACGAACGGGGCCAAGAGGATCAGCAGGCCGACACCGAACTCGCAACCGTTCATGTCGCGGAATTGGTACGCCAGCAGCACGAACCGATCGCGCAGCCAGGTCGGGGATTCCACGTCCCAGACCTTGGCGGCGTTCATCGGATTCCAGACGAGCAGGATGAAACCGCCGAGCAGGAGCTGCGGCAGGAGCAACGCCACCCATTCGCGCCACGTGGCCCAGCGTTCGCGACGACCCCAGATCACGTAGTCCGCGAGGAGGCAGACGACCAGGGCCCCGTACTGCAGGTAGTTCGACCCGAGCACCATTACGAGCAGCAACCCGATCGCCGCGGCGTTGCGCCATCCCTCGCGTCGATACAGATACAGGTATACGATCAGCGCGCTGGCGAACGTGCTCACCGCGTAGTAGCGCGCCTGGCGCATGAACAGGAAGAATGACACGTTTCCGACGACGGCCAGGCCCATCAGCAACCAGGTCAGGACGCCCGCGTTCTCCCGGCGAAGCCAAACCAGGAGCAGCACGACCGTCGCCAGCCCGAACAGGACGAACGGCAGCCTGGCCGCGAAGGCCGTTCGGCCGAGCAACCCGACGAACGGCGCGCAGACGTAATAGCCCAGCGGAGGGAGGTACCGGTTGTGCAGATCGGTCAGCTCCTTGCCCGACCGAAACGCGATCAGATTATGACCCAGCCGGGCCGACGTGTCGCCGGTCCGCCAGACGGATAGGCCGTACAGGCCGGTGTCCGCCTCGTCGTCCCAGAGCGGATAGTGGCCCAGACGGGCGAAGAGGAGCGTGGCGGAGGCGAGCAGCAGTGCGACGGCAATGACGAGCTTGGACGCCATGCGTTGATTGGGCTGGGGCATCGGACGTCGCTCAAATGGCCGTGGCAGCGATCCACAACACCGGCTGCCCGTCGGGGCGTCGAATCACTTCCAGCGGCTTCTGGATCTTCACCTCGCCCGGCCTGACGACGAACAGGACGCGGTCCTTCCGCCCGTTTTCCCTCAACTCGTTGAGCTGTGCGTTCGCCCACGGCCGATACAGGAAGCGGATCTTGCCATAGCGAGCCACCTGATCCCACTCGCCGGGCGTGTGCACCTCACGTTCCTGCGTGAACCATTGATCCGGATCGTATCGCAACCCGACCAGGGACACGATGTAGGGCTGATTCCATCCCCGTGTCGTGAAGAACACCGCGTCCACGTCCTCCAGCTTCGGCCGCAACCACGCACACGCATCGAGCAGGTCCACGTGATAGCCCAGGTGGTACACGCGCTCCTGACGGTTGTACTCGCCGAAGAAGATATGCAGGAAGCGCACGTTCAGGGCGAGGGCGAGCAGGCCCACAACGGTCACCGTCGCGATCGCGGCCGGGCGCTGCCGTTCCCACAGCCACCGCCACGCCACCGCGGCCCCCAACGCAGCCGTCAAGATCAATCCGCACATGCCCGGCGAGGCACGAAGCGCATGCAGGCCTCCCTCGAAATGCGTCGTCAGGCAATCGCTGATCGGATAGACCAGCACCCATACCAGCAACACCCGAGCGGCGGGAGAACGACGCACCCGCGACGCGACCACGCCGAGGCCGAACAGCAACATCGGTGCGAGATACCAGTGGAACTGCCCGACGCCCTGCACGGATTGAATGACGTAGTGATCGCCGTTGACGAAGAGGAAGTCCGGACCGAAGTGACCGGGATACCGCTTCAGCGCGGTCCAGACCTTCTCGCCGAACGAGGCCCCCGGTTCCCACGCCATCGTCGTCCTCGTGCGCTTCGCGATGCCGGTCTGGTCCTTGTCCGTCAGATGCTGCCACGCCAACGGACCAAACGTCAGCGCCACGCCCAGCGCGAGCACCGCAATCGCCGCTGCTCCTCGACGCGTCCAAACCGCCTCCCACCAACCCCGCCACGTCACGGCCAGGGCGGCCAGCAAGAAGAGCGGCAAGAACAGGCGCACCGCCGGATAGCCATAGCAGCAGATGCCCGTCAGCAGACCGGCGATCACCGCCACGCCGATCCGCCATCCTCCCTTCGTGTCGGACGCGCCGTTCCGATCCACGAACGGCGCTCCCGCCCAGAGGAGCATCGCCATCGGCGTCATGACCAGCAGCGTGCATAACGCCCCTTCGTGCCCCCACCGACTCTGCTGCACGTGCCACGGATTGACCGCAAGAAGCCCCGCCGCGATGAGACCGACATCCCGTCCGAAGAGGCGCTTCCCGACGACGTACGTCAGCAGCACCGTCAATACGCCGCCCAAGGCGGACGGCAGTCTCGTCGTGTAGGGGCTCAGTCCCCCGATCGCCTGGAACGGCATGAGGACGTACAGGTACAAGGTGCTTCGATTCGCGCCGAGACAGCGACTGTAGAAGATCGGCCAGCTCACCCCCGCCTGATCCTTGCCGGTCTCGAGTAGACAGTAGGCGTTCCAGGCGTTGGCGGCCTCATCCTGATTCAGCCCGGGCGGCCCGAAGCGGCCCAAACCGACGAGCCGCAGGCCCGCCGCCAACACGAGGATCACGATCAGCGCGATCCATCGGTGGTCCCACGAACTCTTCTGGGCGGGATGCCCCTCGACTCGCGCGACGGACGACGGCTCCGCCTTGGATTTGCCTCGGCTATGCGATCGTTTGGCCATGGCGGCAAGGTACCTTGGGACCCAGAAGCGGTCAAACCGCCGGCACCCTTCGAATGCCAGGCGATTCCCCGTGGCAAAGAGCGGTCCACGCCATGCTTGCGGATTTCGTTAAGACCGCGCAAATGGGCTTCCGAGGTCGCCGGCCTCTCGCTACAGTAACGAGAGGTTTGCACCGTGCGGGCCGGGAACCCGAATTCAGGAGGGATCGAATGACCAACGCTCACGCGCGAATCGCGACCGTATTGCTGGCCCTGTTGCTTGCTTTGCTTCCCGTGGGGTACGCGGCAACCGAGGCACACGCCGCCGCACCACAGGCGTACGCCGGCGCCGAAGGCCACTGGTACAAGGGCCAGCTCCACTGCCATTCCCACTGGAGCGACGGAGACCAATACCCCGAGATGGTCTACGACTGGTACAAGAGCCACGGCTACCACTTCGTCGGCCTCTCCGATCACAACATCCTCTCGAAGCCCGAGGGCCTGCCGAACGGCGAGAAGGAGAAATGGGTCGATGTGGACAAGTCCCGCGGCAAGCGGAAGGCCTACGACGACTGCGTGAAGCGCTTCGGCAAGGACCACATGGTCGAGCGGACGTCGAACGGCCGACTCGAGGTCCGCCTCAAGACCTTCGCCGAACTGAAGAAGCTCTTCGAGGAGCCGGGCCGATTCTGCGTCATCCAGGCCGAGGAGATCACGGGCTCGAACGGCGGACATCCGGTCCACTCCAACGCCATCAACCTCGAGCACCTGATCATGCCCCACCGAGACGGCAAAAACATCCCCGATACGATCCGACACGACTTCGAGGCCCTCTATGTGCAGCGCAAGGCCGTCGGTCGCCCCATGCTCGTCTTCCTCAACCACACGAACTGGCGATGGTGCATCCCGGCGGAGGAGTTCGCAGACCTCGACGTCGTCCGCTACTTCGAACTGTACAACGGCGGGCCGGACTGCCGGAACTTCGGCGACAAGTACCACGCCAGCACCGAACGGGTGTGGGACATCGTCAACGCGATCCGGCTCGCCAAGGGAACGTTGCCGGTGCTCTACGGCGTCGCAACGGACGACACGCATACGTACACGAACGACGATCCGAAGAACGCCGTGCCGGGGCGAGCATGGGTCACGGTTCGATCCAAGGAGCTCACGCCGAACGCCATCACCCAGGCCATGCTCGACGGCAACTTCTATGCGTCGACGGGCGTCGAGCTTGACGATGTGCGGTATGACGGCGAGACGCTGAGCGTCAAGGTCCGTCCGGAGGCCGGGGCGAAGTACACGATTCAGTTCATCGGTACGTGCAAGGGCTGCGACGTGAAGGGCGAACCGATCGAGACCACGGACGGGAAGGTTCTCCGTGCGACCCACCGGTACAGCAAGGACATCGGCCGCGTCCTCGCCGAGGCGAAGGGCACCGCGGCGGCGTATGCGATGAAGGGCAATGAGCTCTACGTCCGGGCGAAGGTCGTCAGCACGAAGAAGCCGCGCCACCCGCACAAGGACGATCAGACCGCCGTCGCGTGGACCCAACCCGTCACGCCGAGGTGAACTCCCACCACCCTGAGGGTGGTAGCTTGAGGGCGGACGGGATTCCAAGCCGTTGGCAGGTGAGTTGTGGCAAGGCTGGTGGTGTCTCTGTCGATTCGGGGAACCACTACATTCAGAGCCGGCCTGTCCTCAGGCCGGTCGCTGATCGTCGAGCGGCCGTAAAACCTTACGCGGCAGTGAGGCACGGCACGCGGGAGCGACCGGGTGGCATCGAGGAGCGAATGATCCGCGTCACGCAAAAGGGCGTCGTGTGTGCCGGACGACTCGGCACGGACCGATCGAGTTGCGCATTCGCCCAGATCGCCGCCCTGCCGTCGGGTCGTTGGCTCTGTGCATTTCGTGCCGCGCCGAGAAAGCAGGACAACCACGGCCAACACGTCTGCCTGACCTGGTCCGACGACGAAGGCGAGACCTGGTCCGATCCCGTCAGCCCGTTTGATCCGCCGCCTATCGACGGACGACCCGGCGCGTTTCGGGCGGCCGCCCCGACGGCCTTCCCCGACGGACGCATCCTCCTGACGCTCTATTGGGTCGATCACTCCGACCCCGACCTGCCGTTCTTCAACGAGGAGACCGAGGGCCTGCTCGACTCGCGGATCCTCCACGCATGGTCCGACGACGACGGCCGGACCTGGACCGACCCCATCCTTATGGACACGACGCCGTTCTACCAGCCCACGCCCATCACCGGACCCGCACTCTGTTTGCCCAACGGCGAGCTTGCCTGCCAATTCGAGCTGAACAAGCACTACGACGATCTCGGCGTGTGGCGCCACGCGCCGGTCTTGATGTTCTCCGCCGACGGCGGACAGACCTGGCCGGAACATGCGATACCCGCCCAGGACGAGTCGAACCGGATCTTCTACTGGGACCAGCGTCCCTGCGTGCTTCCCGACGGACTTCTGCTCGACGTGTTCTGGACGTACGACACCACCAAAGCCCGCTATCTGAACATCCACGCGTGCGAATCGGCCGACAACGGACGGACGTGGTCCGCCCTCTGGGACACGGGCGTGCCCGGCCAACCCGCGCCCGTCATCGCCCTGGGTGAGGGAAAACTCCTCATGATCTACGTCGATCGCACCGCGGCCCCCGCCATCAAGGCCCGCTTCAGCGAAGACAGTGGCCGAACCTGGCCTATCGATACCGAGATCGTCATCGAAACCGCCGCCGTCGCAAGTCAAACCCAACAGAAGAGCACGATGCAGGATGCGTGGGCGGAGATGGGCGCGTTCTCGCTCGGGCTGCCCGCAACGACCCCGCTCCCACACGGCGGCGTCCTCGTCGTGTATTATGCGGGGCCCGAGACCGACGTCACCGACGTCCGCTGGGCGCGGCTCGGTGTCGACTGAGGAGGCCGTCCGTTGGCGATGACACCCCGCGAGCGCATCCTCGCCGCCTATCACGGCGAGACCCCGGACGTCGTGCCGTTCATGCTCGACCTGTCGCACTGGTTCTACCACCGGCACGGCATCCCCTGGGACCTCTCCACCAGCCACGTCGAGCCGGAACAGGATCTGATCGAGTACCACAAGCGGATGGGCGTCGGGTTCTACATCCCGCAGCTCCCGTCGTTCGTAACCGCCCGCTACCGAGACGGCGTCACTGCAACCGCACAGCGAAGTGAGGACGGCACACAAATCACCTGGCGATACGAGACACCGCTCGGGACCATCGAGCGACGTCGCCTCTGGGAGCCCGGCAACTACGCCTGGGGTATCCCGGAATGGCCGATGCAGAGCGAGCGCGATCTGGAGATCCTCGGCTACGCCCTTGGCGACATGACGTTCGAGCCGCATTGGGATCGGTATCGGGCGTGGGTGGATTGTGTCGGCGATGCCGGCGTCGTCTACGCCACGACCGGGTACAGCGGCATGGGCCACCTGCTGAACTACTGGATGGGCATCGAGCAGACAATGTACGCTGCGGTGGATTGGCCGGACCTTTTGCACGATGTCATCGACAAGATCAACGCGAGCAACCTGCGGCTGGTAGACGTGCTGGCCCAATCGCCCGCCGAGGTCGTCTGCATGGGCGACAACTTCTCCGGCGACATCCAACCCCCGCACTTCTTCGAGGAATGGTCCAAGCCGTACTACGTCGAGGCCATCCGGCGCTTGCACGACGCCGGGAAGTTCGTGGCCGTCCACATCGACGGCGCGCTTCGCGGGGCGTTGAGCATGATCCGCGATGCCGGCGCGGACGCGGCCGACGCCGTCACGCCCGCGCCCGGTGGCGATCTCACCCCGCAGCAATGTCGCGATGAGGCCGGACCGGACTTCCTCCTCTCCGGCGGCGTCGCCCCGGGGCTCTGGCTGCCCGACGTCCCGATCGAGCGCTTCACACAGGCGGTCCGTGACTGGCTGGCCTTGAAGGCCCGGAGCCCGCGCCTCATCGCCAACGTCGGCGATCAGGTCCCGCCCGGCGCCGACGAAGGCCGCATCGCGCTCATGCGTGACCTCGTCGAGGAGCACGGGCGCTACGCGTAGCCCGCTCGCCCGTATGCCCGGCGCGAGTCTCTCAGCGGCCGTGCCGCCCGGCGAAGTCGATCATCGCCTGATTCACCTTGCCGCCGTCCACGCCCGCGAGCAAACGTAACGCCTCGCCACGCTTGCCGGCAGCGGCGTACAGCTTCTTTGCCGCATCGCCGCTGAGTCTGCCGCGCTTGGCGTCCAACGGGTTCACGAGCAGCGTCGGCATCTGGAGCGCAGCGACAAGCTCCGGCACGTCATAGTGCACCAGGACATTCGGCAGAAAGTCCTCGTGCGACCAGCGATAGCTCGGCGACGTCGCCAGCGACTCGAAGCTCGCCAGGAAGTCCGCGGCCATGACGCCCGCCACCTTCTCGTCCACTGCCGCCACGTGCAGGGCGACGATTCCGCCCATGCCGGTAATCGGGATGGATACCGCGTTATAGGCTTCCCACACCTTCGCCAGGGCGATGGGTTTAATGGGCGGCCCGCTGTAGCCGCCGGTGATGGTGGCCAGCTT
>CAZKCX010000195.1:0-10356 GCA_964550865.1 uncultured Planctomycetales bacterium | reverse complement strand
CTGGTCCCCAGTTGGCTCCGAGTCGGTGACGCCCCCGTTCTGAGGGGGGCGTCACGACTGCAAGAACGGTGTGACTTCCAGGAGCGGCTCCTTCGGATCACCGAGGAATCCATT
Source organism: uncultured Planctomycetales bacterium (assembly GCA_964550865.1). Lineage (GTDB taxonomy): Bacteria > Planctomycetota > Phycisphaerae > UBA1845 > JAFGLZ01 > JAFGLZ01. The sequence goes on along the minus strand of CAZKCX010000195.1, from coordinate 10,242 downwards.
CGGCGTTGCGGGGGGACCTTGGAGGTCATTCGATCCGGCCGACGCCCGGAAGAGCCGACCGACGAGGCCGCCGCCGCACCGGCCGTGCTCGATGCGGGCCCGACGTGGCCCTTGTCGACACAAGAGCGCGACGACTTGGACCTGTACGCCGAGCCCGTCGGCTTGTTCGGCCTGTTGAACCGGTGCTCGACACCGCTGGGGGAACGTCGGCTCCGCGATTGGTTGGAGAACCCATGTCTGTCTACGGATCGCATCCGGGCGAGGCAGGAGTGCGCACGATGGCCGACCGAGCATCCCGAGCAGCGGATTCGATTGATGGCGGCCACGGCGGGACTCCGCAACCAGGACGAGCGCCTGGAGACGTTGGTCGCGACGATCCGAAACGCCGAACCGCTCTTCTCCTCGTCGCTCATGACGATCGTGCTCTGGTGGTCGCTGCCGAGCATGGTGCTGACGATCGTGGGAATCGCCAAGGCGGCGGACGGACATCAGACGTGGACGGCCGTCGTGCTCGGGTTGCTCGCGCTCAACGGGGTGCTGTTCATGCGGATTCGACGCCGCCTGCGAAACGCGCTCGATCCGTGGCGGGAGCTGCCGAAGGTCACGCAGGCCTTCCGACAGGCAACGCACCATGCCGCGGCGGATCTTCCACAGGAAACGGAGCTCACCGAGCTGCGGCGCGCGTCGGCGATCGTCGCCTCCGATGAAGTCCTAGGCAAGCTGTGCCGGCGCCTGGGCTGGGCGGACGTCGGCGGGCCAATCCACTTCGTGTTCAATCTCGTGTTCTTCTATGACGTTCACGTCGCCCGGGCGATCCTCCGTCGGATCGTCCCGCATCGCGACGAACTCATCCGAGCCTTCGGTGCCTTCGCCGACCTGGAGTCCGTTTGCAGCCTCGCGTGCTTCACGCGCGAGCAGCCCGTACAGTGCGTCCCGTTGATCGAAGAGTCCGTGACGATGTCGATCCGCGGCGGCGTGCACCCCTTGATCGAGCCGCGCGAATCGATCGCGAACGATCTCTCGCTGACGGCGCCGACCCGCACCTGGGTCGTCAGCGGATCGAACATGGCCGGCAAGAGCACCTTCTTACGGATGGCCGGGGTAAACGTGCTTCTGGCACAAATCGGCGCGAGCGCAACCGCGCGGGGGATGCGCCTCTGCCCGCACCGCCTGCTCACGGACCTCCGCATCCGCGACGACCTCGGCAAGCACGAGAGCTACTTCCTCGCGGAGGTGCGGCAGCTCCGCCGAATGATCCTGCCGGAGGAGGACACCGCTCCCGTGCTGGGGCTCATCGACGAGCCGTTTCGGGGGACGAACTCGCAGGAACGTATCGCCGCGGACCTCGCGGTGATGGAGCATCTGGTCGGCTCGGGGCATGGCTTCGTCGTGGCCACCCATGAGCAGAGGATCACCGAGCTCGCGGACCGCCTCGCGGCCGAGAACTACCATTTCCATGAGGACCTCAGCGACGCCGGGCCGGTCTTCGACTACACGCTTCGCCCGGGGCCGGCGACGGTCCGCAACGCGCTGCGCGTGATGGAGCGCGAGGGGTATCCCGAACCGCTGATGCGGCGGGCGCGCGAACACCTCGAGGCGTCCGACGATCGCCCGGAAGATCCGTGACGACGTCGCTTCGCGCTCCACGGCGTCGGGTCGTCGATGCTCCGGGCTCGCGCCATGTTGTCGGTCCTCTCGAACGATCGAAACGCCGCCCTATCGCCGCCCATCGATCCTCGGTATCATGCAGGGGTTCCGAGCGCAAAGAACCGCGGATCAAGGAAGCGAAACGTGACAGAGGAACCGCGCATGTCGGCGGCCACGTGCAAGACGTGCGGCCGCCAGCTCACCATCGAGGAGTTCCGCGCCTGCAGCGGTATCGGCCACTACTGCGCAAAGCACCTCCACGCCAAGCCGGAATCGACGCAGACCAAGAGGGGATCGACCTCTCCGAAGAGGCGGACCAAACGGTCGTCGAGCACGAAGCGGGGACGCCGGATCAGCGCGTCGGGCAAGGTGGAGTATTCCTGCAAGGGGCAATTCGCCGGCGACGGCGTGATCCGTCAGGGCTGGCTCACCTCGGACCATCCCTCCTGCCTGGAAGGGGATGTCGTCTTCGTCCACAAGAACATCGGCTACGGGCCGAGCGAGATCGTGTGCCTGTTCATCAAGGACCCGCAAGGCAAGGCCCTCGCCCAACGCGTCGGCTTCACCTGCCACGCGTAGCCGAAGAACGGCGCGGACGACCTTCTCCGCTCGGCCTACGCGGAGATCACCACACCGGCCTGAACGGACGCATCGGGCTTGCCGTCGCGGCAGACCTGCTGGCCGTTGAGGAAGACCGCCTCGATGCCCGTCGGCGGCTTGCCGAACGCCTTCAGCGTCGTGTTGTCCTTGATGGCCTTGGGGTCGAATACCGTGATGTCGGCGGCGAGTCCCTTTCGCACGAAGCCACGATCCTTGATGCGCATCCGCTCGGCCGTCGCGCCGGTCATCTTGCGGACCGCCTCCTCGAGTGCGATCAGCTTGCGGTCCCGCGCGTATTGCAGGAACAGCGGGAACGAGCCGAAGCCGGCCGGGTTCATCAGCCACTCGGCCGGTACGGCGTCGGTCATGAACAGGGCGGCCGGATGCTTCATCAGTGCATCGATGATCTCCATGTTGCTGTATTGATGGAGCAGCACCCACGTGCCCCGTCCGGTTGCCTTCTCGGCAAACTCCATCGCCACATCGAACGGTCGCATCTTACGCTGCTCGGCGATCTCGGATACGAACATGCCGTTGTATTCGCAAAGATCCGGGTGGCCTGCGTACGTGACCTGCACGTCGTCATACCCGAAGCCGAGCATGGCCGTCATCGATGCGAGCTCCAGCTCGAGCTTCTTCCGCGCTTGTGCATTGTGGAAGTTCTCGGGCAGGTTCTCACGGAACCACTTCGGCAGGAAGACCGACATCCGCGTGTTGCCGCAGTGATAGGGGTAGGTATCGAACAGGATGTCGACGCCCTGGGATCGTGCCTTGTCGATCATCGCGAGGGCCTGAGGGAAGCTGCGATGCGATACCGTCCCGGCGAAAATCAGGTGCGAGTACTGAACCCGCACGCCGGTCCTCTTGGCCAACTCGATCATCTCTTGAATGGCGAGCACGTTGTGCGGTGTGCCGAAGGACTTGATCTCCCAACCGGGCGAGAGGACCGAATACGCCCGGCCGTGCACGGTCAACAGCTTGTCCTTCTTCGCCACCAGCCGCGCGATCGCCTCCAGCTCCTCGGACGTCGCGAAGATACCCGGCATGTACTGCAAGCCCAGCGACACGCCGTGCGCGCCCTCGTCCATCGCCTGCTCGAGCAGGGCGAGCATCTCGGCCATCTCGTCCTTGTCCATGGGGCTCGGATCGTCCCATCGGATAGAGGCCCGGGCCGTGCCGTGCCCGCCGACCACGAGCAGGTTATGGGTCAGGCCGATCTTGCCCAGATGGTTGAAGTACTCGCCCATGCCGTTCCAGGTAAGCTTGAACTCGGGGAACAGCCCCATGTTGAAACGCTGCTTGTGGGGGCTGTCCTTTCGAAAGCCCGCGACCGCCAAACCGCAATTGCCGGCGACGAACGTCGTGCAACCCTGCGCGGTGAACGGCAGCTTCATCTCCATGTGACCCCTCATCGCAAGCGGCCAGTCCATGTGGGAGTGGATATCGATAAAGCCGGGCGCGATGACCTTTCCCGTGCAATCGATTGTCGGGCACGAGGCCTGGATGGCGGTCTTGCAGACGGCCTCGATCTTGTCGCCTCGGATCAGGACGTCACCGACGAAGCCCTTCTTGCCGGTGCCGTCGACGACGAGCCCGCGCTTGAGCAGCGTCTGGGCATTTGCGTCCTTCGGTCGGGCGAAGACACGATCCACCGCAACGCCCGCTGCCAGAAGCCCTGAAGCGCCCGCGCCCTGCTTGAGGAATGAACGTCGTGTCGTGGCCCCGGCGTCATCCTTGCTTCGTCTCGATCCGGAAGTCATTCCGTTCCTCCCTTTGCCCCGCGGTCTGGATGTGAGCCCCCCGCCGATAAGGCATTGTACACGCTAGCCCGCCTGAAGTTCACGGTGCGGAGGCCCGCGCTGTGCGGACGGAGCCTCGACAAGTCCGGACGTCAGCAAATCGGCATGGGCACACAGCGATCGCTTTGAATCCGCGCGCCGGCACGTGGTCTCATGTGATCACGGGCAAGATGCCCGTGCTACGTGGGGATCCACGCGAACGTCGGGGAAGTCCACGAGGCGGAGCTGCCAGTTGATCCGCTCCCACTCGATCGGCCGGGCCCGCATGTAGTAGCTGAATCCTCCGTCCAATCCCTGCTTGACCCATGCCCGCGCGACGGAAACGTCGACCATCGGGCCGCCGTTGGCTTCGTGCCAATTCCCCCAATATAGATCGGCCCAAAGCGTCGCGTTCGTTCCGCTCAGCGCCTCGACGTAATGCGTCAGCCGCGTCGCCGGGCTGACGCGCTTGTGGCCGTTCGCCATGACGCGATCGATCAGGCCCGCCCGCGCCCAGCGTCGGACGGCCTCCACGAACAACGGCGAGTCTTCGCCTTTGGCGCCCGGCGGGTCGTAGTCCACGCGCGCCGAGATCACCAACGGATGCCCCCATTGGGCCTCCGCCGTTCGTCGATCCCGGTTGATGCGCTCCAATACGGCCACGAGTGAGGGCACATCATACGCCGGCCGATGGCCCCACCGCGCGAAATCCAGGTGCACGCCGTCGACGTCGTACCTGGTCATGACCTCTCGAACGATCGAGCAGACGTACTCTTGCACGGCCGGCTTGCCGTAGTCGAAACACATCGTGTACTTCGGGCAGAGCAGTTCGGGATGCTCGCGCGCAAAGCGGTCGCTTAGCGCATCCCGCGAACCGACGTACGTCGCGTTCATGCCGAAGTCGGCCAGGATGCCGAGGCCGGCGGCGCGAGCCTCCTTGACGGCCACGGCCAACGGGTCGTCGCCGCGCAGGAGGACGGGCAAGTCGTCACGCTCCACGACGTCGCTATGGTACCAGGCCTTGGAGCCGATTCGAATCACGTGGACGAAGACCTCGGTCGACCCGCGGGCCTGGTTGAGACGGATCTCGTTGCGGATGTGTTGTCGCATGCCGAGTGCGTCGTCGGGCTCGTACGAGAGCGGCGTGCACGGCTCGAGGTATCCCATGAACGGACGGCCTCGGACGCGCGCGAGCTTGCGGACGCGGGTGTGATGTTCGATCTCGTCCTTCGTCATGGGAACGCAACGAACGTACCGCACCGAGACATCCCGCCAGAACCGCGTGCCACCCGGCGCGATGCAGAGGTCCTGCCCGGTGAGATCCGTGCTGCAGACGTAGAACTCCTGTCGAAAGCGTCGCTTGTCGGCCCACTCTTTCCCGCCGCCGTCCTGATAGTAGTTGGGCACCTCGTAGCGTACGTCGTCCTTGCTCAGCCAGATGCGACACGCCGAGTAGGGCTCCATGCCGATGTACACGCGATGCCAACCCTTCCGGTCGAGGTGAAGCACCAGCGGCGTCGGGTCGGCATCCGCCACCCGAATGCGGTAGTACTTGCCGTGCAGCTTGACCTTCGTGCGATCCACCTTTCGCATGAGCGACGGGGCGCCCTGGTCGATTAGGTCCGACGGCGCGAGCGACCATCGCGAAGGCAGCCTACCCCCTGCAAGACGTGCAGCGTTTCGGTGGTCCACGACGAAGAGGGATGCTAACGGGGATAGATCGACCTCTTGCTCGAGGAAGACGTGCCCCTCGTCGACGGCCTTCAGACGCAGACGCGCCGATGCCGCGGGCAGTTCCACGTCGAAGAAGGGGTTCCACAGCACAGGCTTCTTTCCGGCCGCCAGCTCGCCTCGCAGGGAGGCCGCGTTCCAGGTCTTCGGCCTCGTCGCCCGCCACTGTTCGACGGACGTACCCGGATAGACCGTCGCCGTCCGCCAGGCGCTGCCGTCGATCGAGACCTCGGCGATCGTCTCGCACGATCTGGCCGCATGGATGGTGACCAGTCGGTCGACGCGGGCTTCCGGTCCCAAGACGACCGCTTCGTCCCCGTCGGCGGCGACAAGAAGAACCACCAAACCCGCGACGAGATTCGGCATCGCTATTCCTTTCGAAGGGGGCCGGCCCGCAAGAAGACACGCATGGCCATCGTCCACGCGAGGTGCGCTCCTGCTGCAACGGAGGACCAGCCTAGCCTTGCTTCTGTCCCCGTACCAGCCCGATGCCGCCCACCTCTGCGATGCTGCCGGCATGCGAGGCATCCTTCAGGGGTGGATAGGCATCTAAGGGGTGTGGGAAAGCAGGGATTCCTGTCGCTCCAGAAACCACCGCCATCCTCTATGTGAGGATCATCGCAAAACGGAATGGCGGTCTTCATGAACCCATTAGCTGATTGCGAGGGACCCACAATGAATCGTGGAGAACGCCTTTCGAGAACAAGGCAGTGGGTGCTCGTCGTCCTCGCCGGCTTCGTGGCGACGAGCACGGGTTGCGGACTATTCGGCCTGTTCCCGACGAACCCGGTTCCGACGAGAGATGCGAACGAGGTCTTCGAGCTTGCCGGCGAACGATTTACAGTCGAGGCATTCGTCACGGGCTTGGAGGTCCCCTGGTCGATCGACTTCACCCCCGACGGAGAGCGGATGATCGTCACGGAGCGACCCGGCCGACTGCGGGTGATCGAGCTTGCCACCGGCTCCATCGTCGTGACGAGCAGCATCGCGGACGTCGCCCCGCAACTGCCGCGCTTCGAGCAAGGATTGATGGGTCTGGCGGTTTCGCCGGAGTTCGAACAGGACCGGCTCGTCTTTGTGAGCTATACGACGCCGGTCGGGCTGGGCGTCAAGAACGTGATCGACCGGTTTCGGCTGGAGAGTGATCGGTTTGTGGCCGTCGGTGAGGTGCCCATCGTCGACAATCTGCCTGGCTTCTTCATTCATGACGGCCTGCCGATCCACTTCGGGCCGGACGGAAAGCTGTACGCGGCTACGGGAGAGGCCACGCAACGCGACCGCGCGCAAGACCTCGATTTCCTCGGCGGGAAGTTCCTCCGGATGAACCCGGACGGAACGGTTCCCGAAGACAATCCGTTCGGGGATTCACTCATCTGGTCGATCGGCCATCGCAACCCCCAAGGCTTCGGCTTTCATCCCGAGCGCGACGATCTGCTGATCTCCACCGAGCATGGGTCGAGCCGGGGCCTGGACGGCGCCGGAGGCGAGGATGAGATCAACCGCATCCTGCCCGGACGGAACTACGGTTGGCCGGACGTGCGGGGAGACGAGACCGCCGAGGGCATCGAAGAGCCGCTCTGGCAATCGGGGACCGAGCCGATCGCCCCCGCGGGCGGGACGTTCTGCACGGGCAGACGTTATCCGAACTGGACGAACGCATTCCTATTCGTGGGACTGCGGGGCGCATCCCTGTGGGTCGTCAAGCTCGGTGAGACCGAGCCCATCGAGGTCGTCAGCATCGAACGGGGGTTGCGCGATGTCTTTGGTCGGCTCCGCGGGATCGCGGAGGGACCCGACGGCTTACTCTATCTCTCGACCAGTAACCGCGACAGCCGCGGAACCCCCGCGTCGAATGACGATCGCATCCTTCGATTGGTGCCGGTCGACGGGTGAAGGGGTCGACGGCAAAAATCAACAATCTTCATTTACGCGCTTGATTCGGTCCGAGAAACTGACGACAATACGTGCCTGGAAGGAACCGGCGGTTTGACGGAGATTGGTTATCTGTGCCGCCGGCTTATGCTCGGGATGGCAGCCGAGCAGTTTGCAGGGATCATCAGGTTTGCTCATCTCTATCGGCGAATCTCAGGGCGTACGCCCACACGTCTCCGAAGACTTGCACTGCCTGAATGTCTTTCGCAAATCCGTGGACCATGCTGCCAAAGAAGGGAGCCATGTCAATGGCTAGCGGTAAGGTGAAGTGGTTTAACGACACGAAGGGGTACGGGTTCATCGAGTGCGACAGCGGTCAGGACGCATTCGTGCACCACAGCGACATTCTGGGAGATGGATACAAGACCCTGACCGAGGGCGAAGCCGTCGAGTTTGAGCTCGCCCAGGGGGAGAAAGGCCCTAAGGCCACTAACGTCCGTCGGGCCTAATCTGAGGGAGTCGACAGACGCCTACACGCCGCGGTCTTCGGACCGCGGCGTTCTTTTGCGCTTCCGCACGGCACGTGTCTGCCGTCCGGCCAAACGAATCGTCGCCGAGGACGAACCCCCGTCGACGCGCCACCGTGGCACCGGCCGGCTCCAGACAAATAAAAAGAGCGGAAAGGGCCGGGCTCTCATACCCTCTCCGCCCGTGTTGCCCTCGTGTCCCGGTGGCTCCCGTTCGCTTATCCGGCGGCACGAGGACTGCGCGGTCAGTGGACTCACTGGCCTTCGGCTTGCTGTTCCGTCTCTCCCTGGCACACCCCGTCCACAGGGTTACCCACGGTACGGATGATCTCGTCGGGCAGGGGCCAGATCTTCTGCCCCGACAGCTCGGACGCAATCATCCGGGTCATCACCTGGTCCAACCGTTGGACCACATAGCACGGAATGTGCGGCTCGGCGTGCGGGTTCCCGACGCCGGAATCGTCCGTCAAGAAGATGTACTCGCTCAGCGTGAGGAGCGCGGCCGTCCGCATGATGAGCTCCGCCTCGCTCGCCACTCCACTAGCGGCGACGGGAAAGATCGCTACGCCCGCTTCGCGCAGTGCCTGGACCGCCTCGAGCGTTCGCGTGGCGAACTCCACGTGCGGGGGCGCGTCGGCGATCAGGAAGAGGACCCGTGCGGTGTTCGTCGTCCGCCAGCTCAGGTCGACCGCGTCCTCTAAGGCGAGGTGCATCGCCTCCGGATAATCGCCCCCGCCGCCGGCGCGTTGCTCGCCGAGCGAGGCGGCGAAGTCGTCCAGCGTGTCGACGAAGTCAAATGCCTTGGTGACGTAGGCGTCGCCCTCGTCGCGATAGACCACCAGCCCGTACCGCTGATCGACCTCGGGGAACTGCTCGCCAATGGCCTCGACGATTCCCTCGACCTCGACCTTCAGGTATTCCAGCTCGTCGCTCATGCTGCCCGTGGCGTCGATGACGAAGGCCAGATCGAGTTGGGTGGGAAGGAGAGAAGAAGACCCCGCCAGGGTGATCTCCCACGGACGCTCGTCCTCGAGCGTCTTGGCTACGCGGACCGGATCGCCGCCCTCGGGTGGCAGCACCGAGACGGTGAAGGCGTTCGCATCGGCCGCACCGTCGATCCCGGTGACGAAGACGGTCTGCCCATCGCTCCCCGTCGGCGTATCCAACAGGACGTCGGCCTGCTCAGACCATTCCGCGCCGGCGGTGATGAGCACCTCGGCATCGTTGACGGGACCGCCGTCCGAGTTGACCACACGGACGATCACGCGTTCGCCGACCTCCGGCACGGGAAATTGGACCTCCGCCGCCTCAGAGACGAAGTCCGCGAGGAAGTCGAGGAAGACGTCGAGATTGAGGTTGTCGTCGAACGAACCGGCGGTCAGCGTGCCGGATTGGATATCGCCTGAACCGCTTCCGTCACCGACCGTCCCCCCCGGAGGACCCCCGCCGTCGGAAGGCAAGCCGGGGGCGGGCACTCCGTCGCCGCCGGCAAAGCCGGAAGGATCCGAACCGGCCCTGGAGTCCCCCCCAAAGAGGGCCCCGCCAGAAGCCGCGCTCGGGACACCGTCCAGCAGCGGGGTCGAATCGGTGTTTACGATGGTCCCGCAGCCTCCCATCAAGCCGATCAGGCTCAGGGCCCCCAGCAGTCGCATTGAAATCGAGGAATAGGATCGCATTCCTGTACCCTCATCTCCGCCCCAGACCTTCAGGCGACCGGTGTCTTCCATGGAGCACGCCCCCTCAGGAATCAGGGACGACGGAACCCCGGCCGGGATACGCCCGGGCGCGGAAATTGTGCGGATCGTCCGAGAACGGCGCCCAAGCGGTACACGGACCGGACGTTCCGCCGATTGCGTGGGCTGGGCAACGAGGCACCGTTGGACGATAGTATAGAAATACCCTGACCAGCATGCCCGCCCGCAAGCCGGGCGGGCCGACGCCTAATCCGCAGGGAGCTCGGTGCCCCCGTGGATTCGCGACCGCAACGGGTAGCCGCACCGGCGTAGTGCCCTGTCGCTCGTCAGCTGATGGATGGGTGGCCCATGGCTTTAGCCGTGGGGGACGCGAACTGGCTGCCAATTCGTGTT
>CAZKCX010000194.1:0-10407 GCA_964550865.1 uncultured Planctomycetales bacterium | reverse complement strand
GGGGGGGTAGATTAGTATCGTTGAGTCAGCCCGGTGGGGGCTGAACGGTTACGCCAGGATAGGGTCCAGGCCCAGCGACTTGGCCTTGGCGATGAGCTCATCGCTCTCGGCCCCGGGGTTGATGAAGACCTCGTCGGGTCGGGCTTCGGCAATCTCCTCGATGACTTGCATGCCGATCTTCGGCGGGAGGTACACCGTCGCGCGGTTCAGGTGGACGGGCACGTCCTTCACGGAAGCATAGGTGCGGATCCCTTCGATCTCCTCCGCCTTGACGGAGATCGGGTAGACGTCCCATCCCTGTCGGAGATAGGCGCGTATCGCCTTGTTACCGTACTTGCCCGGGTCGGTTGAGGCGCCGATCACGGCCACGGTTTGCTTCTCTTCGTTCGCTCCCGATGCGTCAGTCATTGCGTTCCTCCGACTCGCTTCCACTCTCTCAGCGCACGTCCACGCGGTTCGCGCACGCCGGGAAGCCTCGGCAAGCGTAGCGCGCCGTTTGACTCCCGTCTAGCATGTTTCGATGATTGGCGGCCACGGCATGGGCCTTTCGTTATGGAAACAGAAGACCGAACAGCCAAAGTGAACGAGGGGAAGCCGGAACGCCGGCCGCTGCGGTATGAACGGGGCATTGCCATCTCGGCCGGCGCGCTGTCGCTGCTCTCGCTGGGCCTGTTCGGGCTGTTCCTCCTGATCGGCGGTTACGATCTGATTCGGCTCCAGTGGCGGGAGCCGTACCGCCTCGGGCTGAACGCCTTCCTCTCGATGGCCTTCTTCGCCCAGCACAGCCTGATGGCCTCCCGCGCTTTCCGTCGCTGGCAGCGGGATCGATGTCCCCGCTGGGGGTTCCAGGTCGTCTACGCCTTTGTCTCAAGCTTCGCGCTTCTACTCGTGCTCGCGCTCTGGCAGGGACCACTCCCGCTCGTGTGGTCCGTCCCGGTCCCCTGGCGGTGGGCGGTGCGCGGGTTGTTCGTCCTCGGGCTGGCCTGGTTCGCATGGGGGGCCTTGGCGATGACCGGCCGCGATCCCCTGGGCTGGCGCAAGTTGGCCGGTCTCCCGGCCGCCGATCCTGCTGGGCCCGACCCCCTGCTCCGCAGCGGTCCCTACGCCTGGGTCCGCCACCCGCAATACCTCGCGGCTTTGCTGATGATCTGGTCCCATCCGGACCTGACATCGGACCGGATCCTGTTTACCATTCTCTGGTCCGGCTGGGTCGCAGCGGCCGCCAAGCGGGAAGAGGGCGACCTCATCGCTCGCTACGGGCAAGCCTACCGGGACTACCAGCGCGCCGTGCCCATGCTGCTGCCCAGACCCTGGCGACGAACGAACCATCAAGAAGGCGAATCGAAGACACCGGGAGAAGACTGATGCAGGTATCCAGCCAAATGGTGATTACCGGGGCGGGCGGTCACGCCCTGGTCCTGATCGAGACCGTGCGCAGTGTCGGTCGTTGGATCGTGGCGGCGCTTACGGATCCGGCGGTGAAGGGTGAGGTCTTGGGCGTGCCGGTCGTGGGCGACGACGACGTCCTGCCGAAGCTTCGTGAAAAGGGGATCGCGGCCGCCCTGGTAGGCGTCGGCTCGACCCGACAGCCCACGCGGCGCGTCGAGCTGTACGAGAAACTCATGGACCTGGAATTCCGCTTGCCCACGGTCTACCACATGCGGTCGGACGTCTCGCCGACGGCCGAGCTGGGCGACGGCACGGTCGTCATGGCCGGTGCGATCATCAATGCGAGGGCAATCGTGGGGCGAAACGTGATCGTCAACACCGGCTCGGTGATCGAGCACGAGGCCCGGATCGGCGACCACGTGCACATTGCTCCGGGTGCGATGGTCGGCGGAGACGTGGGCATCGAGCCGCGCGTCCACGTCGGCATGGGCGCGGTGGTCCTCGAGGGTGTCACCGTGGGCCAAGGCGCGGTTATCGGCGCGGGCGCGGTGGTCCGCAAGGACGTCGCACCGAACATGCTCTGCGTCGGCGTGCCGGCGGAGCCGATTCGCCAGCTCGACCCGGACGAACGGTAGAAACCATAAGGAGACGAAGATGATGAACCGACCTCGCCATTCCATCCTCTTCACCCTACTCTCGATCGGTATGGCAGCGCAGGCGGCCGTCGCCGCTGCAGACGACGTGCGGGCCTCGGCCGTCCCCAATCTGACGCGCATCGACCCACTCCACGCCAAGCCTGGTGAGCGGACGATCTCGCTCTCGGCCGCGCGAAACGAGTACGAGGCCTACCAGATCGTCGTACAGGCGACGCAGAAGGCGGCGACGGTGACGGACGTTGCGGTGAGCGATCTCACCGGGCCGGGCGGGGGGAAGATCCTCGCTAAGGGCATGAAGCGCTACCGCGAGCACTGCGTCTATGTCCGCAGGCCGAGCTATAACAGCGACGCGAGGGTGGGGCTGTACTTCGACGCGCTGATCCCGTTCGTGAACCCTATCGACGGCAGCAAACTCACCGAGTGGCACTCCAGGAACAACAAGGACGGTGCCAAGCATGACGCGATCCCGCACAAGGTCCACCCGGAGAAGGCCGAGGTCTTCTGGATCGACGTGTATGTCCCCGCCGACGCGAAGCCCGGTGACTACACCGGTCAGGCCAAGGTCTGTTTGGCGGGAGTCGAGCCGATCCACATTCCGGTGAAGCTCCATGTGTGGGACTTCGCGCTGCCGGACGTCCCGGCGGTGCAATCGCACTTCGGCGGCTTTCATCGTGTGGCGGACGCGCACGGCGTCAAACGCGGTAGCCCCGAGTACCACGTGATCGAAGAGCGGTACTGCGCGGCCATGGCCGAGCATCGCATCACGCCCGAGGTGCCGCGCCACCTGCTGCCGAAGCGCAATCCCGACGGCTCGATCGACCCGTCGCAGACGCACGGGAAGCTCGTCGCCTTCATGAAGCGCTATCACGTCAACGCGATTCAGGTCATGCACCTCTCGCGCCTGCCGAAGGGCAAGCAGCTCGAAACGACACGGCGGTACCTCGCCGAGATGCAGGCGTATCTCGCCAAGCACGGCTGGCTCGACGGCGCGTACATCTATGTCCTCGACGAGCCGAACGACAAGGAGGCATACGAGACCGTCCGCAAGCTCGGCGCGTTCATCCACGATGCCGCACCGAAGATCAAGGTCCTCTGCACCGAGCAGACCAAGCCCACCAAGCGCAGCTGGGGCAGCCTCAATGACGCCGTGGACATCTGGGTCCCGCTCTGGCCGCTGCACGACGAGCCGACCGCCAAGGAGCGTCTGGCCGCGGGCGACGAACTCTGGAGCTATACCGCCCTGTGCCAACGCGGCAAGGACCCGCTGTTCTGGCAGCTCGACTTCCCGCTGCTGAACTACCGCGTCTGGGCGTGGCTGAACTATCGGTATCACATGACGGGGCTGCTCTACTGGACGAGCGTCTACTGGGGGCACGTGCGGGACCCGTGGCTCGACCAGCCGAGCTTCCGCCTGGCCTACAACGCCGAGGGCATGCTCTTCTACCCCGGCAAGGACGCGGGCTTCGACGGACCGGTCGTCTCGATGCGGCTCAAGCAGATCCGCGAGGGCATGGAGGACTACGAGTATCTCCACCTGCTCGCCCACAAGGTCGGCCGCGACAAGGCGACGGAATTCGCCCGCCGCATCGGCCGGACCTGGCGCGACTGGGAGAAGGACCCCGCGAAGCTGATGGCGGTGCGTGAGGAGCTTGCGCGGGCGATCGAGGGGAAGTGACAGGACAAACCGGCCAAGCTGCGAAGGAAGAGGAGCGATGAGAGACTACCAGATCGGCATTTCCTGCAGTATGTATGAAGGAAGAAGACGATGATCGACTACGCTCGCGCGGCGAAGGCGGGTATGCTTGTTGCTCCGGTATTGCTGTCCATCGCACTCCGGGCGGAGGCCAAGGCGGTGAGGCAATGCGAACTCCACGTCAAGCAGCAGGACGGCGTTACGCGCGTCGAGGTCATCTCGCAAGGCAAAGTCCTTCTGCGCTCGCCCGAAGAAGGCCTGTGGTCGATCGCAACGGATTGGCAAGGCGATTGGCCGGCCGACTGGCGGCACGCCCATCCCACGAAGGTCGAGCGGGTGGCCGAGTGGACGATCCTGCACGGCGAGCTGAAGGTCGGCGACGGCGTATGGCGGCTCCGCGACAGCTATCGCCCGCACGAAGGGCTCATCCAATGCGTCCGGCGCTTCGAATGGCGGGGTCCGGGTGTCGCCAAGAGATCCACGCTATCGGTTCGCTTCCGCGCACCCGCACGAAAGGCCAAACCGCTCCTGCCGGGCATCTGCTACTACGGAAACCCGTCCGGGGCCCAAAGCAAGCGCGTCCCCGTCTTCAACGGCGAGCCCGGTGAAGAGGCCCTCTACGAAGAGCATCGCTACCCCATGCCGTTCGCGTCCATCGAGTGGGCCGACGACGAGGCTCGCTTCGGCGCGGCCATGCACACAATCCCCTCAGCGGCCCCGCACGGCCACCTGCCCGATCAATGGTGGTCGCTCGGTGTAACCGCGCAGAAGAAGACCACCGACCTCGTGCTGCTCTCCGGGCCGTGCGCGTCCAACGGCAAGCGGAGCGTGATCAAGGCCGTCCAGCCCGGCTTCATGCCGTACGGCGAGGCGTACCTCGACGTGCCCGCCGGGACCGTCATCGAGAAGACGTTCTTCCTCGACGCCTATCCCGTCGAGCGCGAGGGTTCTGCCTTCTGTCGACCGGTCCGCAAATCGCTTGATATCTTCGAGCCATTCAGCCTGCACGCCCTGCCGAGTTTCGCCGAGATCGTTCGCGCCAAGTATCGCTTCTCCAAGACGCGGTGGTACGAGGACGGCCCCGTCGCGGGCTTCAAGAAGTACCCCAATCGAGATTTTTTCGTCTTCGGCTGGTGCGGCCAGGCGGCCGCATGCGGATATGCGTACCAGGTCCTCGCCGAAGGTCTCAACGACAAGACGGCCCTCGACATGTCCCGCAAATCGCTGGACTTCCTCTCTGGAGCAAAGTTCTACGACACCGGGTTCCACACCTGGTACGACATCCGCAAGAAGAGCTGGGCCCGGATCGAAATCCTCAGCCAGGGCCAGGGCATGCTGAACTTCGCCAACGCGATCCGCGTCGGCCGCAAGCGAGGCATCGACACCTCCCGCTGGGAGGAGTTCCTGCGCAGGGCGTGCGACGTTCACGCCAGGCGGATCCTGGAGGACGCATGGCGGCCCAAGTCCACGAACGAGGCCTTCTTCATCGCCCCGCTCTGTTCGGCCGCCACGATGTTCGACAGCGACCTCTACCGCACGGCGGCCGTCAAGGCGGGACAGACCTACGCCGACCGCCACCTCACGATGCGCGAGCCCTACTGGGGCGGTACGCTCGATGCGAGCTGCGAGGACAAGGAGGGCGCGTTCGCCGCGCTCCAGGGATTCCTCGCGTTGCATGCGCTGACGGGGCAGGCCAAGTATCTAGACTGGGCCAAACACGCGTGTGACGTTGTACTGACATACGTCGTGGTGTGGGACATCGACATGCCGCCGGGTCGGCTCCGCGACCACGCCTTCCGGTCGACGGGCTGGACGGCCGTCTCCCCGCAGAACCAGCATATCGACGTGTTCGGCGTGCTGATCGCACCGGATGTCTTCCGCCTGGGCCGGGCGATCGGGTCAAAGGACCTCGAGCGGCTCGCGATCGTGATGTTTCGCTCATGCGGCCAGCTCCTCGACCCGTACGGCAGCCAGGGTGAGCAGCCGCAGCACACGAATTACGCCCAACGCGGCAACGTCGACAACGTCTATGCCCTCCGCGGGGGATACGTCGAGGACTGGACCGTCTTCTGGATCACCGCGCACTTCCTCAACGCCGCCGCCCAGTTCCACGAGATGGGCGTGAACGTGTGGAAGTAGCGACGGCCTTGGCGGATTGCCCCGCCCAAGACGTGATCTACACCCCGGTCGTCATCAGGGGCAGTAGTAGTTGTGCGTCATCTTGCTGCGGGCGTACCACGGCCGACGCCACAGACGCGGATGCTTCGGTCGTGGGTTTGGTTTCGGATTGTGGTAGATCTGGAGCTTGTTGCCGGCCAGCGCGACCAGCTCTTCCCGCCAATCGCCGGACACGTCCGCCACGTAGAGCCGATCGGCCTTCGTTGCGAATGTCTTGGCGAACCGTCCCGTGATGCCGTCGAAGATGCACAGATCGCCCGACATATGGCGTTCCGTCGCGGCGCAGCGCTGCTTGGGCTCCCCCGTCCAGTCGATCGTGTAGATCACCTCAACTCCGGAGAGGGTCCATCCCTTGGGCGCTACCTTATCCATCTCGTACTGGTTGACCAGCTCCCCCATTGCGTCGAAGACGAAGGGCTTCTGATGCTGGTTGAAGCGCGACCGGCACCAGATCTGCCAGCCCTCACGGGACGGGTCGAACCGCCCGATGGCGGCATTCTGCGGCTCCCAGTGCTTGTAGTGCGTCTTCCAATACAGCTTTCGGTGGTCCCAGAGGAAGACCCAATTCCCGCCCCCCTCGAGCAGGCCGACGATCTGGAGCGTCTTCGCGCCGGGCAAGATCGGCCCGACGAAGATGCTGTCGAGATGCCCCCGTTCGAAGGGGAGGCGATACAGCAGCTTGCCGTCGGGGCCGAGGACCGTCGCGCCGAGCACCTCGTCCCGACCGTCGCCGTCGAGGTCGGCCACCCGTGCGCCGGTGTGGGCACAGCCGAGATAGCCGTCCGTTTGCCACAGGGGTTTTTTCGGCCCATCGAGGGCATACGCCGCCATGTAGCGGCCCATCTTGTAGCCCTTTCGATTGGTCGTCTGCACGATGACGTCGCGGTCGCCCTTGCCGCGAAGGTTGCATAGGATCACATGCTGCCAGGCCATGCCGTCCTTGTACGGCTGTGGAAAGGCAAAGACCGCTTCCTCTTTCCCGCTCGCCCCGTCGACGATGTGCAGCTTCCCGTCCTGCGTGAGGAAAAGCACCTCGCAGCGGCCATCGTCGTCGCAGTCGCCCGCCTGCAGACCGGGGCCGTTGTGGCCGGGCAGGCCGTGGGATTCGGACGAACCACCCACACGCACGTTGATCTTGCCGACCCAGAGCCTCTTGCCCTGGTGCCCGTAGACGGCGACGTGGCCCGGCACGGTGACGAGGTAGTCCAAAAGCCCGTCGTTGTTGACGTCGGCCACGATGATGCCGCCGGCGGAGTCCTTGGGCGGCGGGATCGCGAGATCGATCACGAACGGGTTTGCGTCATACTGCGGCCACGGTCGGTCCGTTGCGGGCGGTTCGGCGGTCGATTCCGCTGCCGCGATCCCGACCATCAGAACAAGCATCACGACGGTCCAAACGCAGCGGCAGAGATCCCATTCGTTGCGTGTGCCACTCGCTCCAGTACCGCGTTTGACAACCGATGCGGCCATGACAATTTCGGTGTGGGCTACGGATGCTGTTCGAGCCGCGGCTTTCATGCCGCGCGGAGCCACCGCGCCCGATGAATCCGGCGGGTCGGGCATGATATCGTGAGACTTCTGTAGTGCAGTAGCACGATTCCCGCGTCCTCGATCGTCGACACGACCACGCGGATTCGAACGTCGACTTCTGCACCCGCATGACACGCCATGATTCGTTTGCATGGTATACGCTCCGGTTCAACAACGAGATGAGATGGTCGGCTACTTGTCCGGTTCGAATCGGACCGACGCGGCTACGGCCTCCATCGCGGCACCGAGCCGCTCGCCGTCCTCTGCCGGGTAGGTGATCGAAAGCACCAACGCTTTGCCCTTCCAGATCGACAGCCGCATGGCCGTCCACAGGCGGACCCGGCGTTGCGTCAGGCCAAGCACGACCTCGTACGCCTGGCGATCCCCGAGCTTGGCCGGTCTCTTCGACTCGACCTTCCCCTCGGCCGGCTTGAGCGCCGGCAACAGGCGCTCCACCGACCGCAGCAGACGCTGTTCGGCGGACTCACGGGGCTTGATCTCGTTGGTCGTCACTGTCAGCACGGGCAGCAGTCGGTCGCGAACGTAGTCGACCGCACCTGCGCGCATCAGCATATTATCTCGGTTCGGGACCATTGGGCGGAGGCCTTGGATCAGTTCCAGGGATATCCCCTCTTTGGGCAAGGTCCGGCGGCGTCCCAACGTCGCGGGCCCGGCGCTCAGCGGGCGGACGGGCGTCAGCGTACAGGAGGAGGCCACTCTCTGAATCACGGGGCGCATCGCATCGGCACGCCCCTCGACGACGTCATACGTCAGCACGTACACGACGGCAGGGTCGGCCTCGCGCCACCCGAACCATTGGAGGCTCGTGACCGACTTGTCGTTTACCTTGTACGTCGCCAGCACCTCCCAACCCTCGTTCATCCATTCCGCTTTGCGTTGGGAGATGGCGTGATAGGCGTCACGCTGCTGACGGGCCTCGAGGACCCACATCTCGGCGGCGGTCTTCGCGTTGCGTCGCGTGCCCTCCGGCAAGGCCGAGAGCACAAGGATCTGCTCGTACGTGTCGTCCTTCCCCTTGACGCCGAGGCGGACCCAGTCGGTGAGGCGATCCAACGGAAGCGGCGTCATGCGTTCGGGCATGCGAATCCGCAGCCCAATCGCCGGCAGGTCATGCGTCTTCGACGCCTCCGCGCCGACGGCCTGCGGGGCGACGGCGGATACCATCACGAGCGAGGTAACGGCGTGCATGATGTTGACATCCTACCGCCCGATGGGGACCATGGGTAGCTTACTTGTGCTCACAATACGCCAAGAGCCTAGGTCAACAACGCCTTGATGATATCCTCCACAGGCAAGAAGTGGCGACTGCTCCGGCAGTGGGTGGCCCGCAACCCCATGTGGGCGGCCTGGCAGGTGACGTATCGCTGCAATTTCCGCTGCGGGTTCTGCAACTACTGGCGCGACCCCATGGGCGATCTGCCCGAGCAGACGCTCGAGCAGTACGACATCGGCTCGAGGAAGCTCGCCAAGCTGGGCAGCATGTTCATCTCCCTCGCCGGCGGGGAGCCGCTCCTTCGCGACGACATCGTCGCGGTCTCCCGCCTGATCGCCCGGTATCACGTGACGTTCATGACGACCAACGGGTGGTTGCTGACGCCGGACTGGGCGCGCGATCTCTTTGCGTCCGGTCTGTGGGGCGTCTCGGTCAGCCTGGACTACGCCGACCCGGCCTTGCACGATAAGCGGCGCGGTAGGAAGGGCGCCTTCGAGCGGGCCGTGCGGGCGCTCGACTACTTCACCTCCGCCCGGCAATACCCGTGGCAGCGCGTCAACGTCATGACCGTCCTGCTGCACGACAATCTCGACCATATCGAACCGCTGCTACAACTGGCCGAGGAGCACGGCGCGTACCTCATGATCCAACCGTACGGCCACCTCAAGACCGGCTCGCGGAGATTCGAGCACAACAACGGCCCGGTCGCCCCGCGGCTTCTCGATCTCAAGAGGCGGTACCGCAATTTCCTCAGCCACCCGGTCTTTCTGAGCAAGTTCGACCAGGCCCTCAACGGAGGCGTGCCCGGATGCCAGGCGGGCCGTGCCTTCTGCAACATCGATTCGACGGGCGACATCGCCATCTGCGTCGAGCGGAAGCATCGACCCATCGCCAATCTCTACCGCGATCACGAACAGGTCATCGTCCGACGCCTTCGCGCCAAGGCCAAGAGGAACCATTGTGCCGAATGCTGGTACAACTGTCGTGGCGAGGTCGAGATGTTGATGCGGCCTTGGAGCCTTGCCCTGTCCCTTCCCGAGCTCTTCTTCGATCGCGGCAAGCTCGAAGGCGCGCGCAGCTGGGACCCGTAAATGGCGTTGCGTTCCTGCGGCACCCCACCCATTCAAACCCGCTACACTCCCGTCCGGGTCTGGATTCCGAACCCATCCGTCCCGTAGGCTACGCATCCAGCGTCAGAGGGGAACACGCGTCCGCAAAAGGAGAACGCCATGAACACCACCATCCCCATGACCGGACTTGCAGCCGTCCTGTCGCTGCTGCCGGCTCTCCTGTCGACAACCGCACGCGGAGCCGAGCCCTTCATCCATCAGCAGGACATCTTCGTGGCGCGGAGCGACGGCGTCCGGCAATACCGCATTCCCGCCCTGGTTCGAACCAACGAGGGAACACTGATCGCCTTCTGCGATGCCCGCGTGGACCGAGGGGGCGACCTGCCAAACCACATCGACCTCGTCATGAAGCGCAGCCTCGACGGCGGAACGACGTGGTCACCGATGAGCGTCGTGCTCGACTTCCCGCGGCCGAACGGCGGGGGCGACCCGACCTTGCTCGTCGATCGGCAGACCGGCACCGTCTGGATGCTCTACGTCTTCGGCATCCCGGCGCCCGAGGTCAAGACACGCCGACGGCGGCTGTGGGCCCACGCGATCCGGAGCGACGACGACGGGAGGACCTGGTCGAGGCCGATGGACGTCAACGACGAGATG
>CAZKCX010000193.1:0-10423 GCA_964550865.1 uncultured Planctomycetales bacterium | reverse complement strand
CCACCTCTTGAGAGGTGGGGAACACGAATTGGCTGCCAATTCGTGTTCCCCACGGCTAAAGCCATGGGCCTCCCACCCATCAGCCGTCGGGCGACAGAGCACTAGGCCTGTCCGTACGTCGTGTGGTAGCGGTCGTACCACTTCTTGATCTCGGCCTCCGGCAAGGGCTCGACCTTGCCCTTAAGCATCGCCAGGTGAACCGTCTTGGCCACGTCCTCGACCATCACCGCTGCCTTCAGGGCCTTGCGTGGCGTGGCGTCAAACGTGAATACGCCGTGATTGCCCAGCAGCACGGCCGGGGCACGATTGCGGTGCTCGAGGATCGCCTGGCCGATGTGGTCGCCTGCGTTGTCCACGTACGGCACGCAGGGGATCTCGCAGCCGAACTCATCGGCGATGGCCGTCAGGGCGCAGGGGATCGACAGCCCCAGGGCCGCAAAACTCGTCGCATAACACGAATGCGTGTGGATCACACCGCCCAGCTCGGGGCAGTGGCGGTATAGATACAGGTGATGGGGCGTATCGACCGACGGCTTGAGCTTGCCCTCGACGATGTTGCCGTCCAGGTCGATGACGGTGAGGTCCCCTGGTTGCAGCGCATCGTAGTCGACGCCCGAGGGCTTAATGGCGATCAGGCCGCTGTCCGGATCACGACCGGAGGCGTTGCCGGAGTGCATCGTCACCAGCCCCGTCTTGGGCAACATGACGTTGGCGTAGTGGACTTCCTCGCGAAGCGTTTCGAGCTGCATCGAATCCTCGTCGGTACGTACAAGACGGTGCGCGTCATGCTAGTTCGCGGTTGCGCAAGCGTCAACGAACCGAACGACGCCCCCCCGCCCGGGCAACGCTCGCGCGACCGGACCTGACGGCTTGCCTTGCGGCGGAGACCGCCTACGGCGTACGATCGCACGATCAGCATGAAAGGGTAGCCTTTGCACGATCGACCCCGACCTCGTTTGTTCGACTTGGACCCGCCGGAGCTCACCGCCCTGCTGGCCGAGCGCGGCGTGGAACGCTATCGCGCAGATCAGATCCTCCAGTGGGTCTACGGGCGGCGCGTGCAGACCTTCGACCAGATGACGAACCTGAGCAAGGCACTCCGCGCGGAGCTCGCCGAGCGCGTCGCGCTCTACACATCCACCGTCGAGAGCGAAGGACGGAGCGAAGACGGCACGATCAAGCTCCTGCTCCGCTGGCCCGACGGTTCTGTAAGCGAATGCGTCATGATCCCACAAGACGATCGGCGTACGGCCTGTCTGAGCACGCAGGTGGGTTGTCCCGTCGGCTGCGCGTTCTGCGCGAGCGGGATTGACGGCCTGGATCGGAATCTGACGGCCGGGGAAATCGTTGAGCAAGCGATGCAGCTGTGGCAGCGCTTGCCGCCGGACGAACGCATCACGAACGTGGTCGTGATGGGCATCGGCGAGCCCCTGGCCAACTACGACGCGCTCCTGAGCGCGATCCGCGCCCTGAACGCATCGTGGGGGCTGAACATCGGCGCGCGTCGGATCACGGTCAGCACCATCGGCCTGCCGCGGCAGATCCGGCGGCTGGCGGACGAAGGCCTGCAGATCGGACTGGCGGTATCCCTGCACGCCCCAACGGACGATCTGCGACGCGAAATCGTCCCCTGGGCCGACCGGATCTCGATCGAGCAACTCATCGAGGCCGGGGGCGACTACTTCGATCGCACCGGCCGCGAGGTCACGCTCGAGTACGTCCTGCTGGCCGGTGTGAACGATCGACCCAAGCACGCCAAGCAGCTCGCGCGGGTCGCCCGCCAGATCCGGTGCAACGTCAACCTGATTCGACACAATCCCGTGGAGGACCTGCCGTATGAACCCCCCTCCGATGAGGCCGCGCAGTCGTTCCTCAAGGCCCTGCGTCGCGAGGGCGTCAACGCGCACCTCCGCGCGAGCCGAGGGCAGGACATCGACGCCGCCTGCGGTCAGCTCCGACGCAAGCGGCCATGACCCCGTTCTTGGCCGTCTTCTTCGATTCGGCTAGCATACGAGCGCGATGGACCAAGGAAGCGATCGTGAGTGAACCTGCCTTGCCCTTTGTCTTCTTCGCCGGTACGAGCTTCGGCAGCGTGCTCAGCGGACGCACCCGCCAACTGGCCGAAGCCCTCGACGGCCGGGGCCATTCCGTCGTCTTCGTCGAGCTGCCCAGCCTACGGAATACGCTCGACGGGAAGCTTCGCCTTGGCCGGTATCGACCGGCGGACTCGCGCATCGACATCGCCCGGCTCGCGCCGCTGCCACGGTTCATCCGGAGCCGCAGTGACCGGGCGGCGCGCCTCTGGCTGCGCTACGCCTCGCGCGCCCTGCATCGCTGGATCCCGGAGCTCGGCGACGCCGTCGTCGTCACGTCCACCGCCTGGTGGGCGCCGCTGGTCGAACGCCTTCCCGCCCGCGTTCGCTGCTACGACTACATCGACCACATTCAGGTGATGGCCGGGGCGGCGCCGCTGGAGGAGTTCCAGGCGTGGGACCGAGCCCTGCTGGAGCGAAGCGATTTCGTCACGACGGTCAGCGAGCCGCTGCGCGTGCACGTCGAGCCGATCGTCGGATCGGAGAGAATCCACATGCTCCCGAACGGCGTGCGGAGCGAGTGGGTCGACTCCCCCGTCGAGCCGGTGCCTCGGGAGAACCTCTCGCCCCGGCCGGACCGCCCCCTCGTCGGGTTCCTCGGCGCGCTCTTCGAATGGATCGACGTGGATCTGCTGGCGGCAACCGCCCGTGAGATGCCGGATACCGAGTTCGTGTTCGTCGGACCGACGCGCCTCGGCGTGAGCGTGTCGGCCTTGAAGGCGCTTCCAAACGCCGACTGCCTCTTGCCCGTTCCGTTCTCGGTCGTGCCGTCGGTGATCCAGGCCTTCGACATCTGCCTCATCCCGTTTCGTCGAGACCGAATCGCCGAGTGCGCCGACCCGCTGAAAGTCTACGAATACTGCAGCCAGGGCAAGCCGGTGGTCAGCACCGTGGGATTCTGCATCCACGAGGAGCGCGCGCCGATCACCGTGGCGACGACGACGCAGGATACGGTCCGGGCAATCCGCACGCTGTTGGAAAAGGACCGGCCCGATGCCCGACGCGAGCGCATCGAGTTCGCGCGCCGGCACACCTGGGAGCGTCGGGCAGACGACCTCGTCCATGCCGCACGACGTGTGATGCAGGGCGCCCCGACGGGGCAGGACTAAACCAAGAGCACGTGCCCCGTCGTGACGCGGATCAGCAAACGCACCGGCGAGGAAACCTTGCGGACCAGCCGCCATGCCAGATTGATCGCCTTCCTCCTGCTCGCCGGCGTGTCGGCGTATGGGCTCTATCAGCTGATTACCGGCGACTGGACCACGGTCGTCCGCGAGTGGGAGGGCCACGGGTACCTTCTCGCCCTCGCGATGGGACTCGGGGTGCTCGATGTGACCATCGGCTTTCTCTCCTACATCCTGGCCTACCGGTCGTTCGGTGTCCGCTGTGCGGATCGCGTCGGCGTGGGCGTCTACCTGTCGGGGTATGCGGGCGTCCTCCTGCCGATGAAGCTGGGCAATCTCTTGCGGCCGGACCTCCTCAAGCGGCTCGGCCGGGCGGCGCTGCGGGACGGTCTGAAGGCCGAGGGCACGCTTTTCATGCTGGATTCCGTGGCCGCCCTGGCCTTGATGGTAGGCTGGGGTGTCTATCTGGTCCGACCGATCCTCAGCCCGTTTGCGGCCGTCGTGGCCGTCGCCTCGGCGCTGGCGGTGGCCGATCGGTTTCAACCCCTATTCAGCAAGACGCGACTGGCCCTGCCCAGATGGTTCTGGTTCCGGCCGCTGACGCTGTCGGTCCTGCTGCTGCGCGTAGGGTGTTGGACGAGCACCGGCGTGGCGCTCTACATGCTCGTGTGGCACCTCCCGGGCAACGTCGGGTGGGCCGAGACGCTATTCTTCGTACCGGCATCTTCGGTGTTGGGCACCGGGCTGGGCTTGCCCGGCGGGATCGGCGGGATCGAAGGCTTGCTCGGCGTCAGCCTCAAGCTGCTGCGAGTGCCCGAAGCACACCTGGCGTTTCCGATCGCGGGCTTCCGCCTGGCGACCTTCTGGGTCTGGCTGCCCATCGGATGGCTGGCATATACCTGGACCGCGCGCCGCATCGCCGGCGACGTGCGGGCATGAGTCGTCTTCGTTGGGCGTGGGATACCCCCACCGGCTCCCGGCCGTGCGCGACGCCCCTACCGATCGACGCGTCCGCATCCTCCACCACGTGCAGGCTCCCGCGGTCCTCTGGGCCTCCGATGCGGCCCGGGCTCACGCGTCGAACCTCGAGGCCCTCGATATCACATAGCGATGCTTCCCGCTCTGTGCCGGATCGATGCGGTCCACCTGGCGCACGGTAACCTGGATGCGCTCCCCGAGGCGGGCCTGAATCCCTACCGTGATCCGCGCCCGGACGTCGTCCGAGAGCATGCCCGCGCTCGCCACCAGCACATCGACATCGCGGTCTTCCTGCTGAACGATCTGGAACTGCCGTACGCCGGGAATCTCCCGGAGGACGTAGATCAGCGCCAAGGCGTGGACGGCCCCGCCATCCGCGGCGATCACGAAGTCCGTCTGCCGCCCCTCAACGACGTCCATGCGCTCCAGCCCGCGTCCGCACGCACAGACCCCATCGAGCCTTCGGCCTCGATCACCCGTGCGGTAGCGAATGAAGGGCATGCCGACCGTGTCGAGATGGGTGACCACCAGCTCGCCGGACTCCCCGTCGGGGACGCCCCGGCCTCGGTCGTCCACCACCTCCAGCACGATGCTCTCGCTCGTGATGTGCATCGACCCGGCCGGGCACTGATGGGCGATGAACCCTCCTTCCCGACTGCCGTAGCCGTCGGCTACGGGGACCCGGCAGACCCGCTCGATGGCCTCTCGCTGTTGATCCAGCAGCCTCTCGCCGGTGACGAACACGACGCGAAGGCTTGCCATCTGCAACGAACGGCCACGGGATTCGGCGTGCTCGCAGAGCAGGGCCAGGCTGCTCGGATAGCCGAACAAACTCACCGGCCGATACGCGCGGATGCGTTCGACGTACTCGTCCATCCGCTCGGTCGTCATCTCGAACGCGCTGAGCAGAAGCTGATTGGTCAACCGGTCCCGAAGGATCTTCAGCCGATCCTGCCGACCGAGATCCACGGGCGACCCCCATACGTACACCTCGCGCTCGCCGATGTCGGCATTGAACCAACGGTGGCTCCGCATGCGGGCGGCCTGGTCGTCGGCCTGACGCCCGAGGTCGAACTCGAAGATCAGCGGCTCGCCCGTGCTGCCGCCGGTGTTGTACTCGAACAGCCCGCCGGGGACACTCGGCCAACGCAGCGCGAGGCGATTCCGCCGGATATCCTCCTTGCCGAGCAGCGGCAAGCGGGCAAGCACGCCGGGGTCGTCCATGTCGCGGGAATTCAGGCCCGCCTCCGCGAAGCATCGCCGGTAGTAGGGCACGTGACGCCAGGCGTGTCGAAGCAGCCGCGTGAGCTTCTCCCGCTGCAGCGCCCGCAGCCTCTCCGACGGCCACCACTGCGAACGCTCCATCTCCCGCCATCGCCGGAAGGTATGTCGGCCGACGACGTGCTCATGCAGCGGCAGCAGGATGCTGCGAATCAAGGAGGCGTTCACGGCTTGCCCCCTTTCGGCAGCGGCGCGCGCGACAACACCTGCTCGAAGCAGTCCAAGGTCTCGACGGCAACCTGATCCCACGATCGCCGGGAACCCGCGGCCGCAATCGAGGATCGATCCCAATCGCGCTTCAGGGAATCGACCAGCGCGGCGGTGAGGGCGTGGGACTGTCCGAAGGGCACGAGCAATCCGAGCGTATCGTCGCACACCTGCTCGCGGTTCCCGCCGACGTCCGTCGTCACGACGGGGGTTCCGACGGCCAAAGACTCGTGAATCGCATTGCACCACCCTTCGCTTCGCGTGGCCAGCGCGAACACGTCCGCGGCGTTGAGGTACTCCGCAACGGCGGCGGGCTCCTGGGAACCCAGGAGCGCAACGAACGGCTCCAGGCCGTTCCGTCGGATCAGGTGCCGAACGCGGCGCTCGTAGTTGCGCTCCCCGATCTCCGATCCGATCAGGAGCAGTCGCACGTCGCCCGCCCGCTTGCGGACCTCGGGCAGGACCTCGACGAGACGGTCGAATCCCTTGATCTCGCGTACCTGCCCCACGCTCACGATGTATCGTGCGTCAGGATCCAGGCCGAGCGTCCGTCGCGCGGCGTCCCTGTCCGTGGGATGGAAGAGGCCCGTGTCGACCCCGTTGGGGATGACGTGGATGTCGAGGTCCTTCTTCGTCAGCTCCTGGACGCGCCGCGCGAGCGACTCGGAGACGGTGATCCGACCGTCGATGCTCTCCAGCATGTACGCGATACGGCGGCGGCGAAAGCGATAGCGTGTTTGGGAGACGATCTTGCCCCGAACCGTCACGACCGCCGGCACGCCGAGCTTCCACGCCACGATGGCCGCCCCCACGCCGTCGGGCCAGACGAAGTGCGCGTCGATGACGTCGAACGGATATTCCGAACGAAACGCCCGCACGCATCGCGCGAACGCCCGGGCGTAGAAGGAGGCATCCAGGAACTTCAGCACGCCGGGAAGGTAGTGCATCTTCGGATAGTACACCGGCGGCGTGGCGTGCGTATGATCCTCGGGGGGCTCGGGCGAATATCCCGGGAAATACGGTACCGGACAGACCACGCGGACCTCGGCGTGCCGGGCGATGGCCTCGATTCGCTTGCGAACAAACAGCCCCGGGTCCGGGTTCTGCGGTGTGGGATAGCAAATGGTCGTGCTGAGGATCTTCACGCGGATTCTACGCAGCAAGCGCTCATGCAAGTCGAATTCGTCAACCCCCGGCGAGCCGAAGGCCACCGTATCCCAACTCGTACCGGGGGTCCGGCCGGTTGTCAACGCATCGCGTAGACACCTACAATGCTCGCGGGCTCGAACGCGCAGGGAGGCCGACGAGCGTGCTCTTCCTCTGGATCGACAGACGCGGACGCCTGGCCGACGAAGCGGAGCGGCTGCACCGCTCCGGGTTCGCCGCGCAACACGGTCTGGACCTGCAGCGCCTCGGTGACGGCATCGTCGGCACATGCGCGGAAGGGGTCTTCCCGGTCACGCGATTTCAGGAGGCCGAACGGGTCACGTGCGTCTGGGGCGATCTCTACAACGCGGACGACCTCCGGCCGCTCCTCGTCCCCGCCACATCGGACATCCCGATGGATTCGGCCGCGTTGCTGGCCGGTCTCCTCGATCGATACGGTCCCGAGGGGCTCGCGCGAACCAACGGGCAATTTGCGGTCATCCAGTGGGACGCCCGCAGGGGCAGAGCCCTCGCCGCGACGGACCGATTCGCGTTCCTGCCCTTGCGCTGCTATGAGGACGAGCGGCGACTGATCGTTGCCTCCGACGCGCGGATGATCCTGGCCTGTCCCGGCGTGGCCGCACAGCTCGATCCCCAAGCGATCTACGACTTCGTCTCGATGAGCATCATCCCTTCTCCGAGGACGGTCTACGACCGCATCCGCAAGCTCGCCCCGCGGGAGGTCCTTGCTCTCGACGAGGACGTCACCGTGCGGGCGTACGAACGGCTCCGCTTTCGAGAAGAGGCCACGGGTTCGAAGGACGCGCTGGCCGCCGAATTGCGAGAGGTGCTCACGCGGGCCGTCGTTCGGCGACGGAGGTTCGATCCGCCGGGCACGGAGATGGGCGCGTTTCTCTCCGGCGGACTCGATAGCAGCGCCGTCGTCGGGGTCCTCTCCGAGACGGATGACGCCCCCGTTCGGGCCTATAGCATCGGCTTCGCCGAGTCGCGTTTCGACGAGATGGAGTACGCCGAGCTGGCCGCACGACGCTTTGGCGCCGTACATCACACGAGCACGGTCACAGCCCGCGACACCTCGGCGGTCCTCGATGCCTTGCTCGACGAGTACGACGAGCCGTTCGGCAATTCCTCGGCGGTGCCGGTCTACTGGTGCGCGAAGCTGGCGGCGGACATGGGCGTCGATACGCTCTACGGCGGTGACGGCGGCGACGAGCTCTTCGCCGGCAATCCGCAGTATCTCCGGGACCGCTACTTCCAAATCTACGGGGCCGTCCCGCGTTGGCTGGCCCGCGGCGTGATCGAACCGGTCGTGCATCACTTCCCGCTGGGCAGCCGCATCCGGCTCGTCCGAAAGGCGCGAAGCTACCTCCGACGGGCGAACACGCCGAATCCCGAGCGGATCATGGGCTACGGATTTCTCGAGACGGTGCCGCCGGCGGAGGTCTTTCGACCGGGCTTCCTGGCACGGGTGGATCGCGACCATCCGATGGCGGTTCGAAGGCACCACTATGCCGACGTCGAGACGCAGAGCGAGCTGTACAACATCCTCTCACACGAGCTTGCCCTCGTCGTGGCGGAGAACGATCTCCGCAAGGTAACGGCGATGTCGGCCCGCGCGGGCGTGCGGGTCGTCTATCCCATGCTCGACGCCGACCTGGTCCGATTCGCGGGGACGATCCCGGCGCGATGGCATCTCGAGCGATTCACGCTTCGGGCGTTCTATAAGCGGGCGATGCGGGGCTGGTTGCCGGAGGAGATCATCGCCAAGGAGAAGAAGGGATTCGGCCTACCCGTCAGCGTCTGGCTCAAAACGGATCCCGCGCTGCGAGAGCGCATGCGCAGCGTCTTCGCGTCGTCGGCGGCGGAGGAGGTCTTCCAGCCCGGGTTCTTGCCGAACCTGCGGCAACGGCTCGACGCGGACACCACGAACTTCTACGGGTCCGTGTCGTGGGTCCTGCTGATCCTGCTCGAGTGGTTGGAGCGCTATCGGAACGAGCGGGGGACAGGAAAGATCGAGTGGGCGGGCGGATAGGGCACATTCTGCGCGTGGGGCTTTGGGCCGATCCTCTGCACGATCGCCGCAAAGGGGAAGCCGAGAAAGGCAAACGCTACCACTCGATGGCGGAAAGCCGTCGGATGGCCTCTTCGATGCGCTCCACGGGCACGGTGAGCGCTGCCCGGACGTATCCCTCCCCGGGTTCGCCGAAGCCCGCGCCGGGGATCAGCACGACGTGGGCCTCGTCCAGGACGCGGCCGGCCACATCCATCGACTTCTGCCCCTCGGGGCACTTGGCCCAGACGTAGAACGTCGCCTCGGGCGGCTCGACGGGGAAGCCGACCTCGTTCAACCCGTTGACGAGGACATCGCGTCGTTCCCGGTAGATGTCCAGGTTGCCCTTGACCTCCACGTGGTCCACGTGGGCGAGGGCCTCCACGCCGGCGTGCTGAATCGCATTGAACTGGCCCGAATCCATATTGCCCTTGACCTTGGCGAGGGCCTTGATGATCTCCGGGTTGCCGACCGCCCAGCCCAATCGCCACCCCGTCATGTTGAACGTCTTGCTGAGGGAGTGGAACTCGACGGCGACGTCCTTCGCGCCGGGGGCCTCCAAGATGCTGAGCGGCCGTTGGTCGAAGTACAGCTCGCTGTAGGCCTCATCCTGGGCGATGACCAGATCGTGGGCCTTGGCGAACTGGACGGCCTCGGTGAAGAACCCCGACGTGGCGCAGGCCGACGTGGGGTTGTTCGGGTAATTCAGGAACATCAGCGACGCCTGCTTGGCGACGTCCGTCGGGATCGCGCTGAGGTCGGGCAGCCAGTGGTTCGCTTCGGTCAGCGGCATGTGGTAGGGCTCGCCGCCGGCGAGGATGCTCGCCGCCTGATAGACGGGGTAAGCGGGCTGGGGAACGAGCACCTTATCGCCCGGGTTCACCACCGCCAGCGGAAGATGCCCCAGGCCCTCCTTGCTCCCGATGAGCGTGATCAACTCCGTTTCCCAGTTGACGTGCACGCCGAAGCGGTTCTCCATGAACTGGGCCGCCTGCTTGCGGAACTCGGGTACGCCCTCGTCGAAGGGGTACCGATGGTTGCGGGGATCATCCAGGGCCGTCTTCATCCGCTTGCGAATGAACTCGGGCGTCGGCATGTCCGGATCGCCGACGCCGAGGTTGATGACGTCGTTCCCGGCGGCGATGGACTCCCGACGCTTGCGGTCGATCTCGATGAACAGATACGGCGGAAGGGCTTGTAGTCTCTTCGACGGTTCAAACGACATCGCTTCGGCTCCAACGGGGCACGGGCTCAACATCTACGCAGGCCCGATCTCCTTGCTCGTCTGTGGTGTGGTGGCGGATTGTAGTTCCCCGGCCGCAAGGACGTCAACTGAACCGATGACCGCGCCGTCTACGCGCTTGCCTCCGCGAATACTCAGAACACATGAACGGCCCGCGTCAACTAAGCTGCCTGCAAGAAAGACTGAACTGTGCGTCACAAAAACCCTGTAGCCGGGTGGCCCATGGTGTCCGTTTGATAATAGATTTCGATCCATCGGTCTCTTACTTTTTGAGACCAGT
>CAZKCX010000192.1:0-10466 GCA_964550865.1 uncultured Planctomycetales bacterium | reverse complement strand
GTCGGGCACGGCGTCGTCGTCGTGGAACTGGACGGCGTCGAAGCCGAGCTTCTTATACATGCCGAGCTTCTTGTTGAACGTGATCGGCTTTCTCACGGTCGGACCGAACGGGTCGGCACCCTCACTGATATTCCACGGCCCGAACGAGAATCGGAACTTGCCAGCCATAGCGCTCTCCTCTCAACGGTCTCACGAGTCTATCGGGGACGGTCGGCCGACGTTTGCGTCGCAAACTCAGGCCGCGGACAACCCCGGCCGGCCCACCCGGTCTCTGTGTATCCCGCGTGGGGGACCCCTTGTCAACCCTCATTCGTCTCGGAGGAGGTGCGGGGGTGCATCAAACGGATCATTGGAGGGATGCCGTGTATAACGCGAACGGCCCGAGCCGTGAGATTCATCTCGCGCGGTCACTCTCCGCGCCGCATGAATGCTGCGGCTCGGGCAACGGATAGGCCGCATCTGCACAAAGATGTTCATGCAACCCGTTTGGGGTTGCTGCGCTAATCCGTGGCTTCCATCTGTGAGGCGGAAGGGCAGCGCCAAACCGCAGCCTTGGCAGCCCACAGCCTGCGGTCGATCCTGCCGACTGACGTGTCATGCACTCGGGTGTCGGCGGCGCTCTTGGCCTCCGCTTGCGCACCCGTTGGTCGGTCGCGTTACAATAGACCCCAAGGCAGAAACGGAGCACGGCCGGATGCGTGGTGAAAAGACGACGACGGACTTGTCGGCGGAGCGAGACAAGCTTCGCGCGGAGTTGGCGTGGTACCGGGGCCTGCTCGATCACGTGCGAGACTGCATCTGGCGGATGGATCCCGACGGCCGCTTCACGTATGTGAGCCCGGCGGCCAAGCAGATCGCGGGCTACGAACCGGCGGAGCTGATCGGTCAGACGCTCGAGAAGGTGCTGCCGCCGGAGAGCATGGCGATCGCAAAGGAGCAGATGACGGAGCTCCTCGAAGGACGACTGCCGCCGCCGAGCGAATGGGTCCCGATGGAGCTCGTCCACCATCGCAAGGACGGCACGCGGTTCTTCGGCGAGATCCAGACCGCGCCGATCTGGGACGAGGAAGGAAACCTGATCGCAATCGAGGGAGTCACCCGGGACATCACCGAGCGCAAGGAAATGGAACGCGCGCTCCGTGAGTCGACGGAATACCTCAACGCAACGCTCGACGCCCTGCCCGACCTGATGTTCGAGCTCGACCGTCAGGGACGCTTCCTGGCCTTCCACTCGGCCCGATCGGATCTGCTATACCGTCCGCCGGAGGCGTTCATCGGGAAGACGATTCAGGAGGTCCTGCCGGGTGAGCCGGCCTCAATCATGCTCCGGGCCCTCGAAGAGGCGGCGACACAAGGGCGGCATCTCGGCGCCAGCTACCCTTTGGACCTTCCGTCCGGCCGGAGGTGGTTCGAGCTGTCCGCGGCCAGCAAGGGAAGGAGGGGCTCGCCCAACGAGACCTTCATCTTCCTGGCTCACGACATCACGGAATCCCGAGAGGCCGAACTCGCCCTGCGCCAGAGTGAGGCCCAGTACAAAATCCTCTATACCAAGAGCCCGGCCGTGAACCTGACGATGTCGGCGGAAGGGAAGATCCTCGACTGCAATGACGTCCTGCCGGCCGCGGTGGGGACGACGAAAGAGGAGCTACTGGGGCGCCATGTGACCGATCTGGTCGTGCCGAGGGATCGGCCGAAGGTCGTCGACGCCATCGCCCGGCTCGGGCGGGGGGAAGTGGTTCCGGATCTCGAACTCGATACGTATGCCCGTGACGGCTCCATTCGCACGGGACTCTTCGCCTGCAGTTCGTTCTTCCCCGAAGACGGCGAGGGCGAGCCGCTGATCTTCGCGACGGCCATCGACGTCACCAGACAAAAACGGGCGGAGGACGAACTCCGCAAGTCGCACGAAGAGCTCGAGCGGCGTGTGGCGGAGCGCACGCAGAAGCTGGGCCAGGCGAACGAGGAGTTGCGTCACGAAGTCGCGGAGCGACGACGCATCGAGCAGTACCTTCGGGCCAGCGAAGAGAAATATCGCACGTTGGTCGAAACGCTCCCCGATGCCGTGTTCGTCTGCGGAACGGACGAGCGATATACGTTCATCAACGCCGCCGGCTGCGGATTCCTGCAGCGACCACGCGAAGAGATCGTGGGACACAGCCTCGAGGAGCTCTACCCCCAGGAGGTCGTCACCGAACTGCGAAGGCAGCTGGCGGAGGTCCTCCAGCGCGGCGCGCCGCATACCGTCGAGAACGTCCTCCGAATCGACGGCGAGCTGCGGTACTTCTCGACGATCCTCGTGCCGCTGTCGGACGACCTCGGCGCGGTGACCTCCGTGCTCGGAATCAGTCACGAGATCACCCAGCGCAGGCGCGCCGAGAACCAACTCGCCGAAAGCGAACAGAATTTTCGGGCGCTGGCCGAGAACGCCAGCGACGGCCTTGTCATTGCGGTAGGGCAAACACCATTGCGCCACGCCTTTGTGAATCGACGGGTGGCCGAGATCCTCGGCTACACCGTACCGGAACTCCTGGAGAAGTCGCTGAAGGACCTCGCCCATCCGGACGAATACCCGAAGCTACTCCGCCGGTATGAAGAGCGCCTGGCCGGCGTTCCGCTGGAAACCCCCTACGAAACCACGCTGGTGCGCAAAGACGGCACACATGTGCCTGTCGAGGTCGGCTCCTCCCGCACACTCTGGGAGGGCCAGCCCGCGGACCTCGTCAGCATCCGCGACATCACCGAGCGCAAGCAGGCGGAAGAGGCCCGCCGCGTGTTCGTCCGCAGCATGGAGCAGAGCACGGACGGGATCATCCTGGAGGATTCGAGCGGGCGGGTGAATTTCATCAACCCGGTCGCACGAAAGCTGCTGGGCCTGGCCGGTGATCGCGTGGGCGGCACGTCCGCCGGCGCATTGCTTCGGCTCCCCTTGGAGACGCAAGAACACATCGAGCGAGAGGTGAATCGGGAAGGTCGGTGGACCGGGACGGTCGAGATCACCGGCGAACATGCGGACCCCGTGCCCGTGGAGTTGACTCGTCTGCGCATGTTGGACCATCGAGGCACCCCTGTGGTGACGGCCCATCTCTTGCGAGACCTCCGGGGCCAGCGCCGCGTCGAATCGCTCCACAAGATGGTCGAGCAGGTCGTCGACACGGAGTCCGCCACGGAAGAGGCGATCCGGCGGGTCATGGCCCACCTGCCCGAGCTGGTGGGGCTGAACGTTTGGGCGATCTACACGAACGACGTCCAAAGCAGTTGCTTCCGGTTGCTCTCGGCCAGCGAGGGCGCCCGGCCGTTCGGCGAGGCGTTCCACGAGATCCCGGTCTTCGACTCGAGCGAGAAACTCCTCTTGCGCTCGGGACAGATCCTTCGCTCGCCCGACGTCCAGAGCGACCCTCAATTCACCAACAGCCCCGCCCTCCAGCCGTTCGTGCCCCTGCTGCGACAGATGGGCATTCATGCGGTCGTCGTCCTGCCGATTCGTTCCGGCAAACGGTTCCTCGGGTCGCTCTTTCTCGGGGATCACCACATCCGCGCGTTCGCTGCCGACGAGATCAATTCCCTGAAGTTGATGGCCAACCAACTCAGCTTCTTGCTCCGACGGGAGGAACGGACGGAGCCGCTGCCCCCCTCGGACGAGGGGGCACCGCCCTCGGATCCCGGTGCGCCGATCGCCGAGAGCCGCGTCATGCGGCGCGTCCTCCGGACCGCACGCGACGTGTCCGCGACCGATCTGCCGGTGATCATCCTGGGTCCCACGGGCGCGGGAAAGGGGCACCTGGCCAAGCACATCCACACCATCAGCCCGCGAAGCGGCGGGCCGTTCCTGGTCGTCAACTGCGCCTGTCTGGACGGCGAGCTGATCTTGAGCGAGCTCTTCGGCCATGAGCGAGGGGCCTTCACCGGGGCCCTGCGACGGCAGAAGGGCTGCTTCGAGCTCGCCAACGGCGGCACGCTTCTCCTCGACGAGGTCATCGAGCTGCCACCCGCCGCGCAGGCCAAGCTCCTTCAAGTCGTCGAGACCCAGCAGTTCCGGCGGCTCGGTGGTGAAGAGACGATCCATACCGACGTCCGCATCCTCTGCGTGACCAATGCCGACATCCGCGAGTGCGTCCGTACCGGGCGGTTCCGACAAGACCTCTACTACCGGCTCAACGGCGCGGAGATCCACGTGCCGCCCCTGCGGGAACGCATCGAGGACATCGAGCCCCTGGCCCGCGCGCACCTTCGAACCCACGCGCTGGCCAGCGGGGAGCCGTGCCGCGAGCTGACCGACGGCGCGATCCGCCGATTGCAGGGGTATGCGTGGCCGGGCAACGTCCGCGAGCTTCAGAACGTCTTGACCCAGGCCGTGCTCCGGGACAAGCAGGCCATCACCGCCGACGACCTGCACTTCCACCCCCTGGCCGAACGCCCACGGGAGACGGCCTCGCCGGCCGAACCGGTCAGCGAGCGCGATCGGATCCTCGATGCGCTTCGCAGGAACCAATGGAACCGAACAGCCGCGGCCAAAGAGCTCGGCATCCATCGCAACACGCTTCGCGAGCGGATACGACGGCTGAACATCACGCGGTGATCACTTCGCCGGTCGGATCTTCGCGCGTTCGGCGGGGGAATAGCGGGTCTTGCGCGCGGGTTCGGGCTCCCAGCATTGCTTCAACTTGCCGGGCTTGGGGTCTTGCCGTGGGATCACGAGCACGTCGTGGCCCGCCGCATCCTTTTCGACGCGTCCGCCGGCCCTCGTGACCGCTTGGCGGGCGAGCTGCTCGCACACCCGAACGAGCGTGGGGAAATCGTACGGCGTGTGGCTGAACTTGCCCTTCCGGTTCAACGCCGAGGTGAAGCGCGCCGGCAGCTTTGAGAAGCCGATCGTCGCGAAGAGGACCCCACCTGCGTTCGACGGGTTGCAGTCGCTGTCCTGCCCGCAGCGCGTCGAGAGGATGATCGTCTTGTCGAGATCACGCGCACCGTACAGGAGCCCCACGGCGATATAGGCCCCGTTGATCTTGGCGTCGATGTTGAAGGGCTTCTTGGGCCCCCTGCACGAGAAGCGTCGGTAGGCGGGGTTGCGCTGATACTTGGCGTCGATCTTCTCCCACGCGGCCTTCCAGTCGTCAGGATATTCTCGGTACCACGCGATCACGTCGCGGATGGCCTCGGCGTACTGGCTCTTGGGGGGGATGCATTTCAGGCCGGCCTCGACGATCTTGACCGGCTCCGATTCGAAGAACGCCTCGGCATACATCCCCCCGACGAACTGCCCGCCATAGACGCCGTCGCCGTAGTTCATCAAGCGACCGAAGGTCTCACCGAGGGCGATCACGGTGTTGGGCAGCCCCGGCGCGATCAGCCCGGAGAAGTCGGCCTCGATCTGGTAGTCGATGTCGTCGGCGTGCTTGTTGAACCTCGGATGGCCCGAATCCGGCGGCGCGATGCCGCTCCGAAGATTGTCGCGCCCGGCCTTGTTGGCGTGCCAGAGCGGATAGCCGCTGTTGGCGAAGTCGATCCCCGCCTGCCGAATCGAGGCGTCCCAGCCGTGCTGCTCCAGCGTGCGGAGGAACGTCATCTCGACGTAGAGGTCGTCCTGTTGGAACTGATTGACCATCTCGGGCTTCCACCGGGGCACCTTATCCGTGGGGATGATCTTGCCCTGCCACTTGAACTCCGTCGGCGCGCCCCAGCCCACGCCGACCATCTGGCCGATCCAACCGGCCATCATCTTGTCGCGATACTCCGCGACGGGAAGGCGGCGGAAGCCGGGCTCGGCGGCCAGGCAGAGCCTGCCCGTAACGATCAGCACCAACGCGACGGTCATCCAAGGCATCACTCGCGGCATGGTTCGTTTCCTGTTCTCTGCGGCTCCGTCGAGACGTCGACAGCGCTCCATGTCTCGTGCGTAGTCTATACCGAGCCGGGCTGTACCCAGCCCGGTCAACATCCTTCGACGAAACGGGGCAACGGGCCTGAGGACAGGCCGATTCTGATTAGGATGTATCGATACATCGCCATGGCAGAAACGACAAGCTTCTAATCCGTATTGGGATTAGGGGCCTCGCCTTGGGAATCGCCGGCGATCGCGGCCGACGGCGGTTCCGAGGAGGCCTGCGAGACCATGAACCATCCTGAAACGCCGGCCACAACCAAGAAGGCGATGCCTCGCCCGTAAGCCCCCAGACAGACGTAGCCGACACCGAAGAGCCCGCAGTAGATGCAGACGACGCCGGCCAGCCATCCGATCCAACCGCTGGAGACGCTCTCGCGCGGCACATCGGGGCACGCCTCGGCGATCGGTCCCCACCACCCTCCGGGACGAACGCGGCGATAGAACGCCTCCAAATGCGGTTGCGGCGAGGGGCTCGTCACCAACGTCACCAGCACCCATAGCACCGTGCAGACGACGATGATGATGAACAACCGGATCGCCCAGAAGTCGCCGCCGTAGGCCCACAGGACGCTGTCCAGCGCCGTGCCGGAGAGCAGGCCGACGCCATGAAGCAACTTCCCCCACAGCTCGCCGTTGGCCATGACGAACCCCGCGACGAGCGCGGAGATCTCCGACCATGGATTGATCCGCCACCAGAACCATCGCAGCAGCCAGACGAAGCCCGACCCCGCCGTCAACACCGCGAGATAGATCCAGGCCGTCTTGATGCTCTCGCTTTGCCAGGCCGTCAGCGCGGCCAAGCCCGTCAAGATCACCATCGCCACCCGGGAGGCATTCACGTAGTGGCGTGGCGAAGCGTTTGGCCGAAAGAACCGCTTGTACAAATCGTTGATCAGGTACGAGGAGCCCCAGTTGAGCTGGGTGTCCATCGTGCTCATGAAGGCGGCCAGCAGCGAGGCGACCATCAGCCCCCGCAGGCCGACGGGCAGGAACTTCGCCATCATGTTGGGATAGCCCAGTTCCGGGTCCTCGCCCGGCGAGAGCGGAAAGTACACCAGCGACGCGAGCCCGACGATGATCCACGGCCACGGCCGCAGGACGTAATGCGCGAAGTTGAACCACAGCATGGCGAGCACCGAGTCCTTCTCGCTCCGCGTGGAAAAGAGCCGCTGGACCACATAGCCCTGCCCCTGGCCTTGGGCCCACCATTGCACGGTGACCTGGATGACGAACGTGATGAGGGCGAGCTTGCCTGCCGTCTCCCAGTCGGGCACCATTTGGAACACCTTGAGGTCCACGCCGGGCACGGCAGCGACCTGCTCGACCATCTCCGCGGGCCCGCCCATTTTGACCAGGACGATGAAAGCCAAGGCAACCGAGCCGATCATGGCCATCGTGAACTGGATCAGGTCGGTCATGGCCACCCCCCAAAAGCCGGACAGCACCGTGTAGAACAGCGCCATCATCACCAGTACGCCGATGCTCAAGACCTTGTCCCACCCGAGCATGACCTGGCAGATCTTCGCCATCGCGAGCATGACCCAGCCCATCACGATGCAGTTCTGGAGCACCCCGCTGTAGAGGGCCATGAAGCCGCGGAGCGTGGAGGCGGGTCGTCCCGCGTAACGCAGCTCGATGAACTCCATGTCCGTCAGGATGCGGGCCCGTCGCCACAGCCGTGCGTAGAAGAAGACGGTGAGCATGCCGCCCATCAACGCGTTCCACCAGAACCAGTTGGCGTAGATGCCGTCGCTGCGGATGAAGCCGGAGACGGCCAGGGGCGTATCCGCGGCCAACGTCGTGGCGACGATGGACGTGCCGGCAATCCACCAGGGGAGGTTCCGACCTGCGACGAAGAACTCCTCCATGTTCTTACTGGCCCGCTTGGAGAAGTAGATCCCGATGCCGAACGCGACCACGCAGTAGCCGACGATGAAGCCCCAGTCGATCGATTCAAGCTGCATGCCCTCGGCCAAGATGCCCATGGGGTGACCCTCGCTGCAACGACGATTGGAATCCCGGCGCCGATCCGTCGACCGCGCGGGGACGGTGCTCGCGTACCGCTATGGTGGAACCGTGCGCCGGGATTATAGCGGCCCGAACCGATTCTTCGACAGCGGCCACGCATGGCGACTGTCGAGCCGCCAACGACGGAGAGGCCGGGTCCTCACCCAGGTCGCCCTACGCCGGAGGACCGGCCTGCGGACAGGCCGGCTCTGAAGAGCGGGGCCGGGGAGCGGGCATCCCAAGCCGGATCGCGCCACCCCAGCCGCCCGGACGGCAGGGACTCACGTCCGCCCTCACGTCGTCGCGTCCTACCGACGGCGGAGCTTCACCTTCGGTTCGAGCCGCCGGAGGTGGCGGGGACCCTCTGCGGCAACCGATAGGGCTTCCCGCTGCGATACAGCGCTAGCCGCCGCGCGATGTGCTCGGCATGCTTCGATCGGTTGGCCTGCTCGGCGAATCGCAGGGCGCGTTCCGCGGTCTCAATGGCTCGGGCGTACTGACCGGCGGTGGCGAGGGAGGCGGCGCGCGTGTCCAGCAAGGACACGTGCTCGACGCCCATGGCCTCGGTCGGCCCAAATCGCTCGATCAGTCGGAAGGCCTCCTCCCCATCGTCTGCACATGCGTTCGGATATGTCGCCAGGAGCCACGCGAGATTGTTGACGACGCCGTCGTCGTCCGGGAACCGCTTGTGAGCCTCGCGCAGGACCTCCAGCGCGCGGGCGTACCGACGCGTCATCGTCAACAGGCTGGCGAGCTCGATCCGGCAGCCCGCGTGATCGGGCATGGCCGAAACAGCCGCCTCATAGGCCTCGATCGCCGCATCGATCTTGCCTTGGGCCCGCAGAACCGCCCCGAGCCTCGCGTGCAGGATATTCGGCGTGGGACGCAAGGTCAGGGCCTTGCGGAAGACGCGCTCGGCTTCCCCCAATCGTTCCATCTCCGCGAGAAGATTGCCAAGGTTCATCTGGGCGGCCGCGGAAGACGCGTCGAGCTCGATGGCCCTTCGAAAGTGCTTCTCGGCCTGCTCCATATTCCCCTGGAGCCGATAAAGCGTGCCGAGGTTCGTGTGGATCTTGACCTTTTCGGGTGATCCTTCGTTCAAAACCTCAAGATACGTCCGAATCGCCTCGTCGTGCTTCCCCCTCTGGGCGAGGTCCGCCGCATAGAGGATCTTCGAATCGGCGTCGAGGGGTTTGGCCTCCAGGGCGAGCCGGTACCGCTCTCGCACCGTATCCAAATCGCCCACCTCCTCCCCGCGAACCCAATGCAGCGCGCGGAGCCGCTCGAAGACGGCCTGCGTGGTGACGACGTGCCCCAGCCGGGAGAAGTGGAGGTAGAAGGTGGGCTTGCCCTCTCGCTGCTCGACGTCATGAAGTCTGTCCCGCAGCACCAGCGTCTCAAAGCCGAGCTCCTGTCCCCAGGCGACGACTCTCTGCTCGACCTCGGGCGCCGGTCGCGGCGGATTGGGGATGATCGCCACGAGCAGCCGGGCGTCGACGGTGTCACAAGTCGCCTTGATCTCTCGAAAGATCGCGCGGGTGACGTCCCACATCTCTTGCGTGATCTCGTAACCGGCCGATCCGGCCGTCGCCCGACGCACGCGCCGGCGAACCCACTGGAGGGCATAGCTCCGTGGGGAACCGACACCGGCCGTGCGAAGCACTTCCTCGGGCGTGGGGACCGGCACGTTCGTCAGCTCGAGCCGGCCGTTTCTCAACACGAAGCGTGGCTTGGCGTAGTCCCGAAACGCCAGGACGTTCCGGTAGATGTTATGCACGAAGAACCCCACCACGACGACGTCGGGCTGATAGCGGATTCCCTCCTCCCGAAGCACGAGGCATTGCTGGTCCGTGCCGTAGCCGTGGACGGCGAGGTTGATGACCTCCCAGCCCTGCAGACAGTCTTGCAGGACGACAGGCCAGATGTGCTCGTCCTCCTCTTGCTCCCCATAGGTAAACGAATCGCCCACGACGACCACGCGTTTGACGCCCGGAGGCTTGGCGAACGGGAAGTCGCGGGGGTTCCGCCACCCACGCGAGTTCGTGCTGACGGGCGCGAGGCCTTCGAGCCGGGCCTTGTCGAGGTTGGTCTGTGGCTTCCAGCCGAAGGTGGGGTGGTACTCATCCGATCCCGTAAACGGCTTTCCCTGACGGTCTTGGCGCTGTGCAATCCACCGCCCGCGCCACATCGACTCGTTGATGATCTCGGGCACGATGAGCGGCCTTCCGCGTACGACGTAGTAGGCGCGAAAGCCGACCTCGACCGCCACGAGCGTCACCGCAAGCGAGACCAGCGCGAGCAGGAAGCGGGCGCGGAGTGATCCGCGCTTGCGCTGGGTAGAGGGTTCAAGATGACTGCTCGGTTCCGGTTCGATGGCTCAACCCGACGTGTTGGACGAACCCCTGCGATTCT
Organism: uncultured Planctomycetales bacterium; assembly: GCA_964550865.1. GTDB lineage: Bacteria > Planctomycetota > Phycisphaerae > UBA1845 > JAFGLZ01 > JAFGLZ01. Next base: position 163 of record CAZKCX010000192.1, on the reverse strand, counting down.
ACCGGGCTCGGCCGGGTTGGAAAACGGCGGGAGTTCAGGATGGGGTTTCCCGGGACCCTTCGGGCGAGGATTCGCCGGCCGGCTCTCGGCCTCGGTCGGCGGGGCTTCCGCGAAGCGCCCGGCTGAGCAGGTACCAGGGCCAGACCCGCCCGGTGTTCGCGTA
>CAZKCX010000191.1:0-10476 GCA_964550865.1 uncultured Planctomycetales bacterium | reverse complement strand
GATGATGCCCTCGAAGATCCGCGTGTGGGGGCGAAACAGGGCGGAGAGCTCCATGGAGCCGGGGAAGTTGTAAATGTAGTAGCCTTGGGGATCGATCTCGGCCACCTTCGTCGTGATCAGCCTGCTGATGAGCCAATCGACGGTGCCGGTGGAGACGTCGCCGCCGTCCATCCATCCGGTGAAGGCGAGGACGAGGCGCCCTTCTTCCAACTTCGGTGGGCTGTGGTGGATCAGTCCGCCGGGTTCCATTCGTGCGTCTCCGTCACGGGTGGGGCGAAGATGTGTAAGGTCAGATGTCCCCGCGAAGCGTTTCTTGCCCCTTCCACGCCGGTTCCATTATGGGCGGGGCGGCGAGAGGTTGCCAGTGGCGGTCCGTCGCACGCAGCGAAAGCCGATCGCGTCTTGGGCGAAGCAGGCGTCGGCGAAGCCCGGGTTCTCGCCCACCCGGTAGGCCGATCGGCACGCGGTCGCGCTCGAGTTCCACGCCCCGCCGCGAAGGACGCACTGCTCTCCCTCGTCCGGTCCACGCGGATTGTCCTTCGGCGAGGTCTTGTAGTACCCGTCGGCGTAGACGTCGTTGCACCACTCCGCCACGTTCCCGTGCATATCGAAGAGCCCCCAAGGATTGGGTTTCTTTCGGGCGACGGGGTGCGTGGTCTTGTCGGCGTTGTCGGCGAACCATGCATACCGCGGCAGCTCGCGCGGGTCGTCGCCGAACGAGAACGCCGTCGTCGATCCGGCGCGGCACGCGTATTCCCACTCGGCCTCGGTCGGGAGGCGGTAGCCGTCGGCGTCGAAGTTGCAGGCGGCGGTCTCCTCGTCGTAGCACGGCTCGAGGCCCTCGGCGCGCGATCGCTTGTTGCAGTAGAGGGCGGCGCTCGTCCAGGCGATCATCTCGACGGGACGGTTCGGGCCCTTGAAGTGGGCGGGGTTCGGTTGAATCAGCTTCGTGTACTGCGCCTGCGTGACCTCGGTGCGATCCATCCAGAAGGCGTCGACGCGGACGTCGTGCACCGGCCGTTCGTCGTCCTGGCCGTCCTCGCTGCCCATGCGGAACATGCCCCCGGGGATCCGCACCATCTCGATCCCGCTCTCCGTCGTGATGACCTGCATCGCGGGCTCTTGGCGCGCGGCGGGCTTCGGCTCGACCTTCTTGCAGCCCGCGCACGCAAGAATCGCTACCGTCAGCGCCGGCCATACGAGCATCCGAGAAACGCTCGCACGACCCCCAACAACGACGGAATAGGCATACGCTCTTGCCGCGTATCGATTGGTCTTGCTCGGTTGCGGGCATGTGGCCCAGCCGCCCTCGGCTGGGAAACCCGATACCTCACGGCCGGGGGCGGCCGTGCCACACGCGCTTACGCTCATGAGCGAGCGACACGGTGCGACGCGGCCTTGACCTCGTTCAAAGCGGCTGTGTGTGGTCATCATGGGCGTCCCGCCGGGACCCAGTCGGGTTCCTTGTTGCTCAGGTCGTCGGAGACGATCTGCACCCAACGGTTCAGCGTGCTCGCGTCGGCCACGCAGAGGTTCCACTTCGGCGCGACGGTGCCGACGATCTCATAGACGAGCCCGCCCAGCCGCTTCTTCGTGGCCTTGGGGCCACGGCTGAAGGCGAGGTACTTGCCGTCGGGCGACCAATCGGCGTGGTAGATCTTGACGGGCTTCCGACTGGTGACGATCGGGCGTGGGTCCTCGAGCTTCGGCACGTCGCCGCTCCAATCGATCGTCGCCGCGCGAATGACGTAATCGCTCGCCCCCCACGCGACGTGCTTGCCGTCCGGGCTGATGTCGGGCCGGCAGCCGGGGATCTTCAGATTGATCACCCGCTCACCGTCGACCTCGATCGCCAGGATGCCGTGCTTGTAGCCCATGCCGGCGTGAACGGTCGAGAAGACCCACTTGCCGCAGGGGGACCAGCAAGGATTGTACAGGTGATGGAGCTTCTCGTTCGGGTGCGCGCGATGCTTTCCGGTCGCGAGGTCGTAGAACACCACGCCCTTGGTGGCGTAGTCCTTGGCGTTGTATGTCTTGAGCTCACTGCGGAGGTAGCCGAGCGTCTTGCCGTCCGGTGACCAGAACGGCTGCCGTGCCCGATCGGCGACGAGCCGGCGCCCCGAGCCGTCGAAGCCTATCACGTGGAGCTTGCGGAGCTTGGCTGCGCCCTGCCCTTCGTCGGAGACGAAGGCGATCTTGCCCCCGTCGGGCGAGACCTTGGGGTACATCTCGTGTTGGTCCGGCGTGCTCGTCAGGTTCGTGAGCCTCGAGCCGTCGGCGGTGACGAGCATCAGCTCCCAATTTTTGTTGCGGTAGCTCTCGAAGACGATGCGGGCCTTGTAGTGCTTCAGCTCCGCGAGCAGCGCCGCGGCGTCCGGGCTCCCCTCGGCGGCGACGGTGGCCGTCGGTGCCAAGACGTACGCCGCAGCCATCACGGCAAGGACCAAAGCGGTCATTCCATTACGCTGAAAGCCCCACGTGTCACTGTGCATAGGGATCTCCTGCAAGCGAGTTCGCTGTTGCACCTCTTTCCGAGCCAGGCCGGCCTCGGCTCGGTCAGATTCTTCCGATGATGCACATCGACCGGCTTGGGGACAGGCCGGCTCTGAAAAGACGAACGTTCCATTTCATGCGATTCCTGTCCAACCCTTCGGCGTGGACTTGCCAGCCGTCGGCCATCGTCAGCGTATTCAAGGCGGCGGTCCTTCATTCCGACGGCTGCCGCTTTCGAAGCTCCGGCGGTCGCCGGACGACGCGAAAGCCGCAGTCGTCGTTGACCAGGCAGGCGTCGGTGAAGCCGGGATCCTCGCAGTACCGCGCCCAGGCCGTGCAGCTCTCCGGGCCGACCGACCACGCCCCGCCGCGTAAGACCTTCTTCTCGCCGGAGCCCGGTCCGACCGGATCCGCAACGGTCTTTCCGGCCCGAGCCTTGTACGCACTTACGTGATACCAATCGTTGCACCACTCGCGGACGTTGCCGGCCATATCGTACAGGCCGAAGGGATTCGGTTTCTTCTTCCCGACGGGCTGCGTGCGGCCGAGCGTATTGGTCTTGGCCCATGCGTGGTCCTCGAGGCCGGACGCTGCGCCGAAGTAGTAATCGCCCGTCGTGCCGGCGCGATAGGCGTATTCCCATTCGGCCTCGGTGGGCAGGCGGTAGCCGTCGGCGTCGAAGTCGCACCGCCGCGTTTCCAGGTCGTAGCAGGGGGTGAGGCCTTCCTTCCTCGAGAGGGCGTTGCAGAACTTCACCGCGTCCAGCCAGGTCACGCGCTCGACGGGCCGACGCGTGCCCTTGGCCTTGGACGGGTTCTTGCCGATCATCTGCTCGTAGACATCCTGCGTGACCTCGAACCGGCTCATGTAGAACGGCCCGATGGAGACCTCGTGCTCGGGCTTGGCGTCGATCTCGTCGGCGCAGCCCATGCGGAACGTCCCGCCCGGGACGAGCACCATTTCGATGCCGGTCGGTGAGGTCAGCTCTCGCGGCACCTCGGAGCGCTCGTCCGGGCTCGGTGCGCTGGTCGGGGTCTTTTCCACGCGCCTGCAGCCGCAGAGGAGGACGATGCCGCCCAGGAGTAGGTACAGCGGGATTGGGTTCGGACGACGGATCAGCCTCGCGATCGACGGCATGATGCTCCTATCCCCCGTTGGGGTCCGGCTTGGGTCGGTAGACACGGCGCGGCTCCCAGATGCACGGCCTGCGGAGTGTCTGTCGCACGCGATCGATGATCTGCTTGGCGAGGCGGGCGTGTGTGGGCGATACCACGCCGCCCCGAGCGGCCGCCTCCATCATCTGCATGCCCACGACGTTGAGGGCCCGCACCTGATCGTCCTGCGTGGAAGCCACGCTGCGGCAATTGAACGCCAGGCCCAGAAACCTCTCCTGGTTGTTCTTGTCGTTCTTCTTCGTGAGCGCCTTGATCCCGTCGGTCCACTGGCGGACCTCGTCGAGCGATTGCTTGGCCATCTGGTGGACGAACTTCCGTTTCATCTCCTCGTTGACGGCCGCGACCGGCTCGAACGCCTTGGCGAGATTCGGGTCGTCCTTGCGGGCCTTTTGGAGCAGCGCGTCGATGTCCTTTGACAGGGCGTCGAACTCGAACGCCCGTTCGCGAACGAGGCGGATAAAGCGGTGGATGTCGTCGGCAAGCCGCCGGACCTTGTCGGCCTCCTCGACCTCCTTCTGTGCCGTGAAGATCGGCTCGAGGATGTCGATCATGCCGCACACGGCGCGCCCGTGCGGCATGAGCGGACGGTTCTTAACGCCCTCACGGTCGAGGATCGTCCCGGCCTGTTCGGGAGCAAGGCATTTCACAAGTATCTCGACGGGACTCGTCGGCGCGGTGCTGCGCTCTCCGTGGGCGGGCGCGTTTTCGAGGTAGTAGATGAGTAGTTCGTCCGTCGGCGGGCACTTCTTGCTGAACCGGACCGTCGGCTTGTCGCCGTTGAACCACACCGGATAGATGTGCCATCCGCGGATGGCCCGGGCCCAGAGCTTGGTCTTGGCGTGGAGGAAGTAGAAGGGAAAGTGCATGCCCTCGGTCTTGACGAAGGCGTGCCCGATCCACTTCGCCTCGAAGGGCGGGCGCCAATCGAGGGTCACGTCGCGCTCGAGGAAGTCGTCCTCCAGCGGCACGGCGTGCCAAATGTCCGGTGCGTCGATGAACGTCAGATAGAACGGCATGTGGCCCCGGCGGTACACGAATCGATCGATCAGGCGACCTTCGCCCTGGCCGCCGAGGCCAAGCGATGGGACCTGTTCTTCCGGCGTCCATACCGCGACCATCAGCGAATCGCCGCCCGCCACGAGGCCGACATACCACCCCATCGACGGGAGGAAGAGCTCGTTGGTCTTGGGGAATTGGGCGGGATCGTAGAGCAAATCCGTGCCGACGAACGACGGCAGCAGGCCGTAGCGGTTACGGCACTGGGAGACCGTGAGTGTTCGCTCGCCGCGACCGGCCAGCCGAACGATGCCAAGCCTGTTCAGGTGGACCGTGGCGGCGGGCTTATCCATTGCTTGGGCATAGAGGGCGACGCCGGGGCCGACCTTGTCGTCGCCCTCAACGACGGCGACCTTGGTAAGTGGCTGGTCCAGGCCCCACGATACGGTGCATCGCTCTTGGAGCGAGCGGGCCGCGCGCGAATACAGCCCGCACTGCCCGGTCGAGCGAGCGAGCGATACGACGAGCCGGTCACTGACGAGCACGACGTCGCCTCGGGCTTCCGTCGGCGGCCGCACGGTTCGCTTGGGTTGGGAGGGCCCTTGTTCGACGATCGCCGCGAGGTCGCCCTTGCACTCGCCGTCGAGGACCCACACGCGAACACCATGGGCGGCGATCTCGGCATCCTCGGCATGCGCTGCAGCCGAGAGGGCAAGGACCACCCCGACGGCAAGGCATCGCGTTGCCACACAAATCTGCAAGGACTGTCTCACGGGTTGACGCATCAATTACCTCAACCGGAACGTATGTTCCGACCGGACATCGCTCGGGAGCGTGATCGTCCCGCCCTTTGCGGCCCACCCATCGAGATGCGCCACGATCTTGGACGGCGGGTTTCGCTTTGGCGGCTCGACGACGAGGCGCGCTTCCTTGCCGTCGTCGTCAACCGTCAGCGTCATCGACATCGGCCCGAAGGCGGTGACGACGTCGCTCACCTCCGTCTCCGCGCCGGGCTTGACCCAGGCGGGCGGCAGGCCCTCCAGCAGATGCAGCTCGTCGCGTCGTTCGAGGATCAGCAGGTGTCGCACCAGCCGGATGAACTCCGCGCTCGCCCAGTTGTGGGGCATATCGCCGACGACGCGATCGCCCTGGCCCTGGGGCATCTGCTCCTCCCGCCAGCATAGCAGAGGCGAGGCATGATTCGCGAAGGCGTAGAGCGTCCGCGCGGCCTTCTGCCCCTGGCCGAGCCAGAGCAGCGCGTGGCCGTAGAACGACCCGAAGTAGTTCCAGATGCCGTCGGCGATCCAGCCGGTGCCGAAGACCAGCCCCTCGCGCTCGACGGCCTTGAGCATGGCCATGTTGCCCTCCACGAGTGGGTCGTGCGGGCCGAAGACCTTGCCGGGAAACACCGCGTGCAGGAACGCCCACTGGGCCCGTTGCGGCGCGACCTTGTCGGCCCCGACCATGCGGATCGGCACGTATCGGTTTCCGTGGCGATCGGCGCGTGTGTCCCGTGCGGCGGCCTCATGGAAGCGCTGGGCGAAGTCGAGGTACTCGGCCTCCCACGCCCCGGCCTGTTGGGTCTTGCCGAGCCACCGCGCGGCATCGGCGGCGGCCTTCATGCCGGCCATGGTCCAATAGATGTTGGTGTACTCGCGCGACTTGCCGCCGAGGCCTCCGTCGCTGAAGCCGGCCGGTAGGAGCCCGGCGTTCGGGGCGTCGGGCTTGGCCGAGGCCTGCTTGCGGAGTTGCCGGATGTGCGCGAAGCCCTTCTCCACCTTCGGCCAGACCTTGGTGAGCCACGCCTTGTCGCCCGTCAGCCGGGCGTGCCTCGCGACGGCCCAGAGGGCGATGCCCGTCTCCTTCAGGTGGCCGTCGATGATCATGATCGCCCCGTCGTCCCGTTGGAAGCCGAGCAGATACTCGATGCCCTTTCGCGCCTCCTGGGTCCGCCCGAGGTACGTCACCGCCTCCATCAGGAACGAGCCGTCGACGACCCACAGGCCGCGGTAGCACGTCGGGCCGACCTGAAAGGCCGGCAGGCCGCCCTTGATCTCCCGCGCCTGATAGATGTTCCGGATGCTCGAATCCAGCAGCGATTGGATCCCGGCATCCGGCACCTCGAGGTGGCCGTAGGGAAGGTCGGCCTTCTGCCAGAACTCGATCGCCTTCTTGCGATAGTCGAGGGCCTTGTCGAGCTGGACGGGGATGTCCGCGGCCAGGCGTCCTCGCGCGACGCAGAAGGCCAGTGACGGCGAATGCCCTCGTATCACCTCCATCTGCGGGAAGTGCAGGATGAGCTTGCCCGGCGGCTGCGAAGCGACCTGGAACGCCTCGCGGGTGATGATGGTGGTGTCGTGTCCGATGCGAACCCGACGTCGTTTGGGATCGGCCGCGATCGGCTGACTGCTCTCGATGAAGAGCGACGGGACGACAACGCCCGAGGTGGCCGTCTTGTTCACCAGGTGGGCAATGCACAGGTCGTGGCGCGGCGGGCCGATGACGTCGGCCGAACCGCCGCAGTCGAGGTAGCCGATCGCCCCTTTCGGCGGCGGCCCGGCGATGATCTTCTCGCTCGGGGACACGTTGCCCTCGGGGAATGCCCACAGCGCGTTGAGGATCGTGTTCTTGTCCGAGGCGGCCCCGGCGGCGACGACCTTGATATCGATCCAGCCGTCGCCGTTCTCGTCCTTGGCCGGGAAGGGGAAGACGGCCGGCTTGCGGTGCCCGATGTCGGCCACGAGGTCGAGCGTCTTGCGGGTCTTGCCCTCCACCTGGAGGTGCTGGATGCGCCGGCCGGTGGCGGTGTGATGTCCTTCGCACAGGCCGAAGGCGACCGTGTACTTGTCGCCCGACTTGGAACGGAAACGGTAGTGGATTGGCGTGCCGCGCCAGCCGACGGCGATGTTCCGGAAGGCGGGGTCGCACGGCGCCGAGGGCGAGGCCCACTTGGGCAGCACGTCCTTGCTGCCGACGCGTTTGAACGTTACGTCGTAGCTGGGCGGCTTGATGTCCGGCCCGAGCCGAGGGGCGATCGCAAAGGACTCTTGCACGACCTGCACAGGCCCCCGACGGGTGGTCGTCTTGACGATCGGGACCTTCGCCGCGTGCAGCGCCTGGTTCACCCAATCCATGCTGAGCCCGGCGAGCCGCATGCTGATTCGCGTCTGGAAGCCGCGGCCCCCGCCGACGTAGTCGTAGAGCAGTGTCCCGTCGCGATGGACAAGGGTCTTCTGCCAGTCATCCGGCAGGCAGATCGACGTCTGCCAGTCGGGCGGGGCGTAGCGGAAGTCGACGGTCCACGCAGGTCCGCCCTCCTCGGCCGCTGTCGCGCCCGGGGTCGACAGGGCACACACACATCCGAACACCACGGTCCACACGAGCAAGGTCCTGATCGTCATCGCCGTGTCCTCCTGTGTCTGCCGATTTGCCAAGGTCTTACGCCAACCCGCCGGAAGCGTCAACGGATTCCTGACAGCTTCCGACATGGCCTCGCACGGTGTTTGACCTTCGCGATGAGCCCTGGTCGAATGCGTCGGCGGGCCCACGCCGTTTCTGCCTGCGGCAGGAGGGTCTCATGCGCATCCCCCTTGTCTTCATGCTGCTCACGGTGCTTTCCGTGCCGCCGACCACCGCGCGGGCCGATCAAGCTGAGACGCCACCGACCCCGAAGCCGGCTGGTGTTTCGGAGGACGCGCGTCGCCGCCCATAGGCATCGTCCGGCGAGCCGTCGTTTACGCGCGCCGCGGCGCCCCTCGATCCCCCCCGCGATTTCGTGTAAAAGCTCCCCCGTATCCGTCGTCCCCTGAAGCGAGAGGCACGGCTCCGCATGCCACCGGAAACCGGACAGGTCGCGCTCGGCGTGGTCGACTACGTCATCATGGCCCTGTACATGGCCGGGCTCATCGGGCTCGGCCTGTATTACCGCAAGTTCGCGCAGGAGGACCTCGACAACTACTTCCTCGCCGGCAGGAAGTTCAAGGGCTGGATGACGGGGACGAGCTATGCCGTCACCTGCATGAACGCCGACGTCGCGCCCGCCTACTGCGGCATGACCGTGATCATCGGCGTGTGGATCTGCTGGTGGTACCTCAGCCGGTTCGGGCTCGCGCTGATGATCGGCGGCATCCTGTTCGCCGTCTTCTGGCGCCGGCTGAAGATCTTCACCTCTCCCGAGTTCTACGAGATGCGATTCAGCGGCGCGCCCGCCATCACGATGCGAACGTGGGTGTCCCTCCGCAGCGCCTTCATCGCGGTGGTGGCCTGGACGGGCTCGGGATTGCTCGGGCTCAGCAAGGTGGCGGGCGGCTTGCTCGGCTGGCAGGAAGGGCTGACGTACGTCGTGGTCATTCCGGTGATCCTGCTGTACGTCATCCTTTCGGGCTACGTCGGTGTGGTGCTCAGCGACGTGATCCAGACGGTCATCCTGATCGTGTCGTCCTTCGTGTTGATGGGCATGGTCTGGCACGACTTCGGCGGCCCGAGCGGACTGCACACCGCGCTCGTCGAGACGTTCGGCCGGCAGGTCGTCGACTGGCACCCGCCGATGAGCCACGAGCTGCTCGGCGTGATCGGCGTGATCGCGTGGACGGTCGGCACGGCCGTCGGCTACGGCGGAGACGTCGCGCCCATGGCCGGCGCGATGGAGGGCCAGCGCCTCCTCTCCTGCCGGGACAGCCGCGAGGCCAGCAAGATGTACGTCTGGACCGAGATCATGCTCTTCCTCATGCTCGCGGTCCTGACGCTGCCGGCGCTCGGGGCGATGGCACGGTGGCCGGGCCTGTACGACGGCACGATCGATAAGGAGCTGTCCTTCGGCATGCTGCTGGGGCACTACCTGCCCACGGGGCTGCTGGGGCTGGCGCTCGTGGCGATCTTCGCCTCGATCATGTCGACGGTCGACTCCAACATGAACTTCGGCGCGCAGGTGTTCATCAACGACGTCTACCGACGGTCCCTCGTCAAGCACGCCCCGATGAAGCACTACCTGTTCCTGGGCAAGATCGTGATGCTGGTGATCATGGGTTTGTCGCTGGCCGTCGCGACCACGGCCAAGAGCGTGATCGACATCTCCGTCTTCATGCTGGGCCTGTCCTCGGCGGAGCTGACGGCCAACTGGGGGCAATGGTGGTGGTGGCGGTTCAACGGGCCGGCGCGGCTGGCGGCCTCCTTCGGCGGGCCGGTGATCTTCCTGCTCAACAAGTTCGTCGTGTTCGCGTACCTCATTGACGCCGGCCAGAGCACGCCCTACCTCGTCGTGCTCGGATCGATCGGCGCGACGTGCCTGCTGTGGATCGTTGTCGCCCTGCTGACCAAGCCCGAGCCGGACGAGACACTGATCGAGTTCTATCGTCGCGCGAGGCCGATGGGGCTGTGGGGACCGATCGCCCGAAAAGCGGGCGTCGCCCAGGCCGATCGACGAATCAGCGTTTGGGGCGGACTCGGGATCGCCGCCCTGGGCGCGGTGACGATCGGCGCCGGGACGATCGGCTTCAGCATGGCGTACATCGCGAAATGGCGAGGGGCGCTGCTGGGTGCGGGCGTCGCGCTCGCCGTCGGCATCGTCTTCAAGCTGGCGTACTCTCGCTTCATGGGAACGCTGCAGGCGGAGATGGGAACCGAGGACAAACAGGACGACGTCGGATGACCGGCGCTACGACGCCGGCAGCGTGACGTCGTCCCCCGTTTCGGCCTGCCAGGCGCGGATCCGATCGGTGAGATGCTTGACTCGGTCGCGCTGGTTCGCGTCGTCAAAGCGGTTCGTCTGCTCGTAGGGATCGTCGTTCAGGTCATACAGCTCGCACTGATCGTG
>CAZKCX010000190.1:0-10517 GCA_964550865.1 uncultured Planctomycetales bacterium | reverse complement strand
GTCGCGGATGCGGTCTTCCTTCCAATACCAGAGGAAGTTGCCGTACGTGGAGCTGTTCGGGTCGCGATCCTGCATCTGCGCGCCGAGCTCGAGCAGCTTGGGCACGCGGTCGAGATGCTTTTTGGCCTCGCAGAGCGCGAGGGCGTAGGTGTACAGCCGACGCGAACTCGGCTTGCGATCCTCCGACTGGACGGCCCGCCACACGCTTTCGCCCGCCCGGGCGGCGTATTGGATGACGTCGTTGGGGTCCGGAGGGGGCGCTTGAGCAAGGGTTGCGCATGGCACGCAGCCCGCCAGGATCGCGCAAGCAGGCCAAGCATGCATCCGGTTATGTTGTAGTCTCATGGTTCCTTCATTCTCCTAGGGCGCCAGCCCTCTGCGGAAACGCTTGCCCGCAGGCTACCCTGCGTCTAGGATTCAGATCAAGTTCATCGAACAGGCAGCGAGTTCCCGGAGCGACCTGAGCGGCTTGCACGGATGGCTGAACGCTTGAACGCTTCCGCTCCATGTGGCCCAGCGCTCCATGTGGCCCAGCCGCCCTCGGCTGGGGAGTTGGACGGCTCACGGCCTGGGGCGGCCATGCCCCCCTGTTCAAACTTCATCCGAAGCAACCGATGCTTTCGGCTATTCAGGCCCGAAGGGCCGAGATAGAATAGCCGGGGGTTAAGTCCGCCGCTTTCGGCTGACGAAACGCCCGGAAGGCTCATCCTCTTACGCCGTCTCGTACGTCGCACATCTGACACGCATGCTCAGCGGCGGGCCGTCGGGAAGGAGCGGAACATGTGCTGCAGCTGTCCAAGCCGAAGAGAGTTCCTCGGTACATCGGCCGGCGCGATCGCCGGGGTCGGGCTTATCGCCCGTGCGGGATCGGCCGCGCAAGACTCGCCCGAGTGGCCGGCGGACTACTGGGACCCCGATCGACCGTTCGCCACCGAGGACAGGCCGCTCCGCGTCCAGCCGCTCTTGATGTATCGCGTCGCCCACAAGCGCGAGCAGACCTCGTGGAAGTCGTGGGGCGGCGTGCAGTCGGACGCGACCGCCGAGGCCGAGGCCCAACGCATCAACAGCGAGCTGCAGGCCATGGCGAAAGCCGCGGGCTTCGCCCCCGAGATCCTGCCCGTGGTCAAAGTCAAGACGGAACAGGAGGCGGCGAAGGTCCATCAGAACGACTTCGACGTCGCGCTCGTCTATGCCGCCACCGGCTCGGGGGGCCTGCTTCGCGCCTGCATGGGGTGCGACCGCGACGCAATCGTCTTCGTGCGCCATCGGTCCGGGCCGGTCTACTACTGGTACGAAGCCTTGAGCGTGAAGTACCTGCGAACGGAGAAGCCCGGCGCGAAGGCCGAGCCCGGCCACGTCTCGGTCCATGACGTCGTCGTGGACGACTACGACGACCTGGCCTGGCGGCTCCGCGGTCTGTACGCGGTGAAGAACTTCCTCGGCACGCGGATCGTGGCCGTCGGCGGTCCGTGGGGCAAGTACGCCGGTGACGCACCCGCGCTCGCCGGGAAGCGGCACAACATCGAGATCCTCACCGTGGACTACAAGGACCTCGAGCCGCGGATCAAGGCCGCCCTGGCCAATCGTGACGCCATGGCCAAGGCCGAGCGGTGGGCGAAGCGATACCTCGCCATGAAGGGCACCACGCTGAAGACCGAGCGCCCGTTCGTCGTCAACGCCTTTGCGCTTTACGGCGTGTTCAAGGACCTCATGCGAGAGAACGACGCGGCTGCCTTTACCATCCGCAGCTGCATGAGCACGATCATGCCGATGTCCAAGACGACTGCGTGCCTGACGCTCGGCCTGATGAACGACGAGGGGCTGCCGGCGTTCTGCGAGTCGGACTTCGTGATCATCCCGGCCGGCATCCTGATGCGGTATCTCACGCGCAAGCCGGTCTTCCTGCACAACTCGACGTTCCCGCACAAGGGCGTCGTGACGTGCGCGCATTGCAGCGCACCGCGTCGGATGGACGGCGAGACGTACGAGCCGGTCGAGATCCTGACGCACTACGAATCGGAATACGGCGCGGCCCCGAAGGTGGCGATCCCCGAGGGCACGGAGGTGACGTTCGTCGACCCGGAGTACAGCACCGGCCGATGGCTGGGCTTCACCGGCAAGGTCGAGGGCAATCCGTTCCTCGACATTTGCCGCTCGCAACAGGACGTCCGCATCGACGGCGAGTGGCAGAAGCTCTTGCACGAGGTCCGCGACTCGCACTGGGTCATGGTCTACGGGAACCATCTCGACGCGGCCGGCTACGCGGCGCGAAAGATCGGCATCCGTTGGGAGACGATCTAGACCATCGGGCATCATCAATGCGGGCCTGCGGCCCGCACGTAGCATGGGCATCTTGCCCATGAGTTGTCGTGGGACGGCCATCTTGGCCGTGGGTCCACCGTGGGAATCCGGGGACAGGCTGCCTTCCCGCGGGACTTGGCCAACGAGAGTGTGGAACAGGGGAGTTGGGGAAGCTGCCTGGGCCTCGACCATCTCAATCTACACCCCGCCGTAGCGCGAGGGACGGCATGTCCGATTCGGCGAGCCCGAGCCTTCCACTGGAGACGGCACAGCAAGTGCGCCAGCCGGAGATCGACTGGCTCCGCGCGTTTGCCGTCCTCATGGTCGTCGTCGTGCACGCCGCGGGGATGTTCGGCAGCCCGCGCGGGTACTACCTGAACCCCGGCGATGCCTACACCCCGCTGATCTACGTCTGCGCAGCCCTCAAGCCATGGCACATGCCGATCTTGTTCCTCCTATCGGGCATGGCCACCTGGTACGGCCTGGGGAGGCGATCGACCGGTCGCTATGCGTGGGAGCGAACCAAACGCCTCGTCGTGCCGCTGGTCTTCGGGACGGCCGTCCTGATCCCGCCGCAGTTATATCTGATGCGGCTGACGGACGGCTCGTACCAGGGTTCCTTCCTCGCGTGGTACCCGCAGTTCTTCAACGCCTTCTGGCCGCGAGGCAACTTCACGTACGCGCACCTGTGGTTCATCGCGTACCTGTGGGTCTTCTCGCTGATCGCGCTGCCCGCGCTGATCCTGCTGCGGCGGGAGCGGCCTCGGCGGTGGATCGCTCGGCTGGCGGATTTCTGTCTGCGGCATCACGGGGCGATCCTCCTTTGCGCCTTGCCGATGGCCGTCAGCGAATCGCTGCTCCATGCCCGCTTTCCCTGGAACTACGTCATCTACGCCGACTGGGCGATGTTCACGTGGTATCTGCTCCTGTTCCTGTGGGGGTACGTGCTGTGCTCGGACGATCGCTTCCACGACGTGATCGATCGCGACGGCCGGCTGGCGTTCGGGCTCGCGTGGGTGTGCCTGATCCTGTACGTCAGCCGATGGATGATGGGCATGAGGATGTGGCCGGCCTACACGCTCGAGTGGACGGTCTTTCGCGTCTTCGCCGCCGTCCAAACGTGGGCGTGGATGATCGCACTGCTCTGGCTCGGCAGGAGATTCCTGCGGGTCTCGAACCGGCTCCTGCCGTACGTCCGGGAGGGAAGCTACCCGTTCTACGTCATCCACCAGACGGTGATGATGGGCGCGGGCTACTTCATCTGCTTCTGGGAGATTCACGTCCTGGTTCGCTTCGGCCTGCTGGTCGTCGCGACGACGGTCGGCACGATCCTCGCCTACGAGATCCTCGTGCGGCGGTGGGCGCCGATGCGGTTCCTCCTGGGCCTGCGCGTCAAGCCGCGAGAAACTCGAGCCGCCGACGTTCGACCCCAGCCGGCGACGGTGGGGTCGTAGTCGCACAAAGATAGCCCCGGGCTTTGCTGGCGTGGGACACGGGATTCAGAGCCGGGCCGTCCTCGGCCCGGTCTGTCTTCTTCTGCAAAGCACAACGACCGGCCTGAGGACAGGCCGGCTCTGATTTCTGGTGGTGCATCCCAGGACCCGAGTCATCGAGAAGTCGCGTGTCCTTCCTTCGCCCCCTCGTCTTGGAAGCTTGAGAGAATCTCCCGGTCCGGCAATGCCGCTTTGAGCCTTTTCACACCGGCCTCGGTCACCCGAGTCCCCTCCAGGTCGAGTGATATCAGGCTGGTGAATCTCGCCAGCTGCTTCAGTCCCGCATCAGTTATCTCGCAGGAAGATAGATCCAGGAACTTGAGTCCCTTCAGTCCTTCCAGGTGCTCAAGCCCGGCGTCGGTAACGCCCGTATAGCCCAGTTTTAGATCTCGGAGTCTGGTGAGGCATCCGAGGTGCTTCAACCCCTCATCGGTTATCTTCGCGGTGGATAGGTAGAGTGCTTGCAGGTTGCTCATCCACCTCAAATGCCGCAACCCTTCGTCGGTTACTCCGGATGAATTCAGAAACAACGCTTCCAGCTTGGTCAGCCCCCGGATGTGCTCGAGTCCGAGGTCGGTAATCCTGCAATCAAGCAGATACAGCTGTGTTAACTCGGTCAACGCCTTGAGCTGTTCGAGTCCGGTATCCGTAATCTTGGTGCCAGACAGGTCTAGCCGTTCGAGGTTCGTCAGTCCCTTCAGGTGCGTTAGCCCCGCATCGGTCACGCCAGTGCCCAGCAAATGCAGCCACCGGAGTTTCGTGAAGCCCTTGAGGTGCACGAGATCGGCATCCGTGACCTTCGCGTCGGTCAGTGTCACCCCTAAAGCTTCCCCACCCCCGGTACTTGTTAATGGAGACGTGCCCACCAAGCTTCCTGATTGCGCGGATGTCGTTGTCCTCGCAGCCCGTACAGAACAGGAGCAGGAGCAACCCTGCCAGGGGGAACCACGACGCTTCTTGCGGATGGATCTTTGACAGCCGCACGTGCTCGTCCCTGCTATGCGCTCGCTATCGGCCTCTAGGCTCCGGTTGGGTTTGCCTCCAACCAACCCCTCCTACAACACCCGCCCGAGCAGCTTCATCGTGTCGTCGACGTGCTCGCGCTTCTCGAAGCCGATCGTCGTCGTGTCGATGCAGCCCAGATTCCACGCGAACTTCAGCGACTCCTCGCGCATGTTTGTGAGCTGGCCCTCGCCGTAGATCTTCATGCCGATCACACCCTTGCCGTTGGCCTTGGCACGCTTCAGCACGGGGATGACCTTCTCCGGCGGACCGTCCATCTTCACGCCCTTTGGGTTGATTCGGGCGAGGACGACGTCGACCCAATCGGACTCGGCCGCCGTCTGGAGGGCCTCCAGCTTGTGGCACGAGCAGCCGATCGCGCGGATCTTGCCCTTGCTCTTGAGGTCGCTGAGCATGTCGAGGTACGGCTTCATCGATTCGCTCTTGTCCCAGTCGCCCTCGGTCATGCAGTGCATCAGGACGATGTCGATGTAGCCGTCCTTCATCGTCATGCCCAACTCGTGGAGAAACCGCTGCACGATCGTCTTCGGGCTCTCGCCGAACCGCCACCAGACCTTCGTCAGGATGGTCACCTTCTCCCGCGGGATGTGCCGCAGCGCCTCGCGGACATAGACGTGTGAGCCGTAGAGATCGGCGAGGTCAAAGAACCGCACGCCGGAGTCGAACGCGTGCCGCAGCAGCCCGACGAACTTCTCGAACCCCATGCGCGTCTGGTTGGATTGCCGATGATAGCCCCGCGTCCCCGTGCCGATGCCCTGGCGCGAGATCTGGATGCCCGTTTTGCCGAGCGGAACGAGGTCCGTGGGCGTTCGCTTCCCGCTCGCGGCCTGGGCGACGTCCGCACCCGTTGCGGCCCCGAGGCCCGCCATCCCCAGCGCGGCGCCCGTCGAGCCGCGGAGGAACTCCCGTCGGTTCAGGTTACGCGTGTCATTGTCCTTGGTCATGGTTGTGCTCCGTAATTCGATGGGGCTCTTCGATGCCGAAGTCCCCGTGGTCAGCCCGCCGCTGCCTGACGATCGTCGCTTCGTACAGTCGCGCCGGCGCGCGCTGCGCGCCGCCGATGCACAGAATTGAGTCTACGGTTTCGGGCAAACTCGTGCAATGTGACGTCGCTCGGCGTAGGATGTTTCGCCGAGTACGGACGAGGCCCCAATGCCAATGTGGAGTGCGGCAGTTCGCAAGCTCAGGACTGTGCGTCTGCGCTTCGGATTTAGCGTTCCGTACATCTCGGCCTGAAAGGCCGACATAGAGTAGCCGGGGGTGAGCTCGCCACGGCGAAGCCGCGTCGCGTTCCGCGACGTGGGCGAAGCCGGGAGCGAAGCGCAACCCCCGGTAGGTGTTGTCCTCAAGGATGGAAGCCCTGAAGGGCGGGATACTCGCCGTTGCAGGCGAAGCGATTTCGCCCTTACAGGGCTCCGGACTCATGGCGGCCGGGTTCCGGGGGTTTGGTCCGCCTCGTCGGCGGACCCCACCCCCGGCTATTCTATTCAGGCCCTACAGGCCTGTCGCGTCGAGCGATGACGCGACGCGTAGCTTACGGCGAGGAGCCTTGCCATGCGAGTTGACGTACGCTGCTCAGAACAAGGATCGAACAGTGCATCTCAGGGCGATATTCGAGGGGTGGCCCATGGCTTTAGCCGTGGGGGCCCATCGCTCGCGCGATGGGGACGCGAATCTCCGGTCGAATTCGTGTTCCCCACCTCTGAAGAGGTGGGCCACCCAAATGGCGCGAGTGACCCAGGCTTCGCTGACGTCGCTAGCCGCCCTGCAAGCACTCTGCAGGGCGTCACGTTGGCCATGGCGACAATACTACTACTCGCCGGCGCCATGTCGTCCACATACGCCAAAGAGAAGCGCGCGGATGGCCAGAAGCGCCCCCTCAACATCGTCATGTTGTTGGTGGACGACATGGGCTGGACGGGCGCGACGTGCTACGGCAGCGACCTCCACGAGACGCCCACCATCGATCGACTCGCGCAGCAGGGCATGCGTTTCACCGACGCCTACGCCGCGTCGCCCGTCTGCACGCCGACGCGAGCATCGATCATGACGGGCAAGTCGCCCGCGCGGCTCCACATGACCATCTGGCGCGAGTCGTCCACAAACCGCGTCCTCAGCCGAAAGCTCCTCCCGCCGGATACGCTGGGCAGCCTCCCGCAGGCCGAGACGACGTTGGCCGAGATCCTCAAGTCCAAAGGCTACCTCACCGCCCACGTCGGCAAGTGGCACTTGGGCGATGCGGCGAACTACCCGCAGAACCACGGCTTCCACATGAATATCGGTGGAACGCTGTGGGGCTGTCCGGCCACGTTCTATTATCCCTTCGCCGGTCCGTTCGGCCATCGCAAGGAGATGCGCTACATCCCGGACCTACCGTGGAGCAAGCCCGGCGACTATCTGACCGATCGGCTGACCGACCGCGCCATCGAGGTCATCGACGAGGCAGGCGATCGGCCCTTCTTCCTCAACATGTGCTACTACACCGTCCACACGCCCATCGAGGGCAAGCCGGGCTACGTCAAGCACTACGCCAAGAAGATCAAGCACGGCATGGACCACGACAACGCTCACTATGCGGCCATGCACCAGAGCCTCGACGAGAGCGTCGGCCGCATCCTCGCCCGTCTTGGGGAGCGGGGCATCGCCGATCGCACGCTGATCGTCTTTTCCAGCGACAACGGCGGCTTCGTCAACAAGCATCGCGGCAAGCGGGTCACCGGCAACAAGCCGCTGCGCTCCGGCAAGGGCTCGCTCTACGAGGGCGGCATCCGCGTGCCCCTCATCGTCCGTTGGCCGGGTGTGGTCAAGCCCGGTACAACCTGCGACGTGCCGGTCGTTTCGACCGACTTCTATCCGACGCTGCTCGACGCGGCCGGCGTTGCGCCGAAGCCGGCGCGAAAAGACAAGCTTGAGGGACTGAGCCTGCTCCCGCTTCTACAAGACCCCTCGGCCACGCTCGATCGCGAGGCGCTCTACTTCCACTACCCGCACTACTACCCGACCACCACGCCCGTCAGCGCGATCCGCGCCGGCGACTGGAAGCTGCTCGAGTACTACGAGGACGGCCACGTCGAGCTCTACAACCTCCGCGACGACATCGGTGAGACGAAGGACCTCGCCAAGGCCAAGCCCGACAAGGCCGCGGAGCTCAAGCGCAAGCTGCACGCGTGGCTCAATCGCGTCGACGCCCAGAAGCCGTCCCCGAACCCCCGCTTCAAGAAGCGTTGAAGGGATCCCTCATGACCGCGAATTCGCAATGTGGTAGCCGACGAAGAACGATCCGCGGATGCCTGGTGCTTGCCGCGCCGGCGATTCTGCTGGCCACCCAACCCTCCACCGCGGCCGAGGTCGTCTGGAAGTACCGCGCACCTTCCGGATACGTCGACATCTCTCCCGCGATCGGCGACGTGGACGCCGACGGCGTGCAGGACGTCATCGTGGCGACGACGGCCGGCAGCGTCTTCGCCCTCGGCAACGACGGCCTGCCGAAGTGGCGGTGGGACGTCCGACAGCCCTTCAGCGTTCCGCCCTCCCTGGCGGATCTGGACGGCGACAACCACCCCGAGATCCTAGCCCTGACGAACCCGGGACGCTTGCTCTGCTTGGACGGGGCGACGGGCAGCCCGATCTGGACATACGACCTATCCGGACGACTGGAGTGGGCGGCCACGTCGATCGCCCTGGCCGACATCAACAAAGACGGCAAGCGCGAGGTCATCACCGCCGATTGCGTCGAGACGCTCGTCTGCCTGAACCCCGCCGGAACGCCCATCTGGACCTTCCGCGAGAAGGGCGGATGGCGGACCTCGCCGGCCGTAGGCGACCTGAACGGAGACGGTTTCCTCGAGACCGTCATTGGAAGCGACCGCTGCCCGCTCGTGTGCGTCTCGCACGAGGGCAAGGAGCTGTGGCGGCTGCCGAACGAGGGTGCGTCCGCGACGAGCCCCGTCATCTGGGACCTCGACGGCGACGGCACGCCGGAAGTCCTCACCGGTGTCGGCGCGAAGCTGACGGCCGTCAGCGCGAAAGGGAAGGTGCTCTGGCAGCACGCCATGAGCCGTGACATGGACGCGGCCATCTCCGTCGCCGACGCCGACGGAGACGGGAAGGTCGAGGTCTACGCCGCCGACCTGAACGGACAACTCGCCTGTGTCACCGGTGCGGGCAAGCTCCGCTGGGAGGCGAGCGTCGAGCAGCGGTGCCGCCGATCGCCCGCCGTGGCCGACATCGACGGAGACGGCCAGTATGAGATCCTCGTTGCCGGATACAGCGGTGCGATCCACGTCTTCGCCCCGAGCGGTGAGCTGGAGGAGCGCGTCGCCCTGGGCGGCACGACGAACGCAACGGCCACCGTCGTGGACCCGGCGGGCAAGGGCGAGTACCTGGTGATCTGTCCCACGTCGAGCGCAACCGTGTTGGCGTATCGTTGGCCGCAGAAGGAAGGCACGCCGGCCACCCCGCGGTGCCTCTGGCCCGAATACCGCCTCAACTCGGCAAGAACGGGCGCGCCCGTGGCGGGCGCGGACAAGCCATCGCCTTCGTTGGCGGGTCTGGACTACGGCGATGGCTACGTCGGCACGAACACGTTCGAGGCCACACTCAACAACCCGACATCCAAGCGGCTGAAGGTGAGCCTGAGCGTCCTCGCCGACCGCGAGCCGCTCGCGGAGGTCGACACCCAGTCGTCCGCGAAGACCATTCCAGTGCAGCTGTCCTACACCGTCGCCGGCCGCCAGGCGGTCACGCTCGAGTTCCGATGCGTCGTCAAAGACGGCGATCAGCTCGTCCTCAGTCGCAAGCACGTGGAATACGTCTCGCCCTTCGTCCGCGAGCTTGCCGTCGTGAGCGAGGCGCTTTCAAGGTTGGCCGAACTCCTGCCCAAGCTGCCCGACCCGCGCGGTCTCGAGGAGCGCGTTCATTTCCTACGGCAGAAGCTCGACGGCTTCCGCCACCGTGTCCAGATCGCCGTGACGCTCTCCGGTCTACAGCGGTGTGCGCTCCGTGACCAACTGGCCGCACTTCGCGAAGAGGTGCTGCCGCTACTTCGCCTCACCGAGCACGTCGTCGCCGAGAAGGTCGAGACCGGCCTGATCGTATCCGGCGCCAACCCGTGGGCGCCGTTCGGCGGCATCGCGGAGGTAGGCGAGGGGCGGCTCGCCGACGCTAGGCTCGACGTCAAGGCCTTTCGCGGCGAGCACGAGGCCGCCGCCGTGAACCTCTTCAACGCCGTGGGACGCCCGCGCAGCCTCCGCGTCGAGCCGACGGACGTGACGAGACCGAAGGCAAAAGAGTCTGTCCCCTGGCGCGACGTCCTCACGCTCCGAGAGGCCGTGTCCGTGCCCACCATGACCACGGAGTCCTCCGCCGACGCGCTGCCCGCGTTGAACCAAGGCTACACCATCGCGCTGCCCGCCTGGAGCGCGCGTCAGCTCTGGGTCGACGTCGACACCGCCAAGCTGCCCCCCGGCGAGTGGAGCTGCACGCTCCGCCTCCGCGCCCTGGAGTTCACGCCGATGGAAACCAAAGTCCCATTGACGATCCAGGTGTGGGAGCCCTCGCTGCCGGAGAAGCAACCGGTCCGTCTCTGCCATTGGGGCTATGTTCACCGTTCCGTCCTGAAGGACCAGCCGGAGGCCGCGCTGCAGGATCAGCTCGAGCACGGGACGAACGTCTTCGTCAGCACGTTCTCGCCGAAGGCCA
>CAZKCX010000189.1:0-10564 GCA_964550865.1 uncultured Planctomycetales bacterium | reverse complement strand
GTGGCGTACGTGCTGAACTTGTACCCGCGGCGGTACTCGTACTTGTCCACGGCGCGCATCAGGCCGGTGTTTCCCTCCTGAATGATGTCGAGGAAGCTCAGGCCGCGATTGCGGTACTTCTTGGCGATCGAGACGACGAGACGCAGGTTCCCACCGGAGAGCTTGCGCTTGGCGTCCTCATACTCGCCGAAGACGCGCTCCGTGGTCTCGACCCGCTTGGCGAGCTCCTCCGGCGGTTCGAGCACCAGGCCGCTCATCCCGTCGAGCTCTTCCTCCATGTCCTCGAGATCTTCCTCGGGCACGGTAAGCCGCTTGTTCTGCGCTTTGATCTCGCGCTGAAGCTCGAGCATTTTGCCGGAGAGATTCTCCAGCCGCTTGAACATCGGCTGGATACGAGCCGTTCGAAGGCTGAGCTCCTCCAGCAGCTTGGAAGCCTTGCGCCGCCTCGCGTTGATCTGCTTCTTCAGGGTCTGGCGGGTCTGGGCGGCCACGCGTGAGGCATTGAGCTTCACCCAGTCCTCTTCGTTGAGCTCCAGCAGCTTCCGCACCGTCTCGAGATTGCCCGGCAGCCGCTTCGTGATGGTCTGCTTGGCCATGTTCTCGCTGGTGCTGATCTTCATCGTACGGTCGAAGGGAAGCTGTCCCTCGTGCACCTGCTGGAGGATCTCGACGGCCTGTCGAGCGCAGTAGTCACTCTCCAGCACCTTGCGCCGGAAGGCCGTTCGCGTCAGCTCGATCTTCTTGGCCAGTGCGATCTCCTGGGCCCGCGTGAGCAAGGGGATCTCGCCCATCTGCGTCAGGTACATGCGGACGGGATCGTCGATCCGCCGGCTCGTCGCCTCGGCCAATTCCTCCTCGAGATTTACCTCCTCGAGCTCTTCGCGCTGTTCGCGCAGCTGCCGCACCTTGGACTTCTCGTCCTCGGCAAAGGCGACCTTGTCGGCCTCCGCCTCGTCGATCATCTCGATCTTGTTGTCTTCGAGCTGGGTGAGGACGCCCTCCAGACGATCCGGAGAGATCGCTTCGTCCGGCAGCGTCTCGTTCAGCTCCTCCCACGTCAGGTAGCCCCGTTCCTTACCGCGCTGCACCAGTTCGAACACCACGGCGTCGACGGGGTCCTTGGGAATTGCGGGATCCTGGGCAGGGCCGGACGCCTCGGAGGGTTCGGGCGTCTTGTCCGACGTCTCGACCGGCTTCTCGTCCGTCTTCTTGGCCGACGTTCGCTTGGACTTTTTTCGGTCGGCGGACGCACGTTTCTTCCTACGTTTGGTTGTCTGTTGCTTCCCCATGGTCCTCGATTCGCTCTTCGTCTTCGTTGCACTCATGAAAGATGACCGGATCTACGCGGTCCTTCGTCTCTTCCGCATTCGTCAAGCAGGGTCCGACGAGATGCGGCCTTGGGCCAACCGAAGGGGAAGAGGCCCCTTTCTTTGACTGGCCCGGTCCACCACCGACTTCAGCAAATCCTCCTCATCTTCCTCCGTCAGTTTGTTGTCCCGATCCAGAAGGCGTCGTGCGGCCTGCAACGACTCGGCTTCCAGCCTCAGATCTTGGATGCGCCGACAGGCCGACTCGATCGTCCTGGCGTAGTTCTGACGAGCCTGACCCGCATGATGGAGGTCGGTAATCACCCGTGCGTATTCCGGCTCTTCCAGGCGAACGATCACCTCGCCGACATCAAACTCACCGAACTCCTGGGCCATTTCCGAGACAGTCTTGCCAACGGCGCGGAGGACCGGATCCTCGAAGCGCTCGGCATCGAACGACTCGCACGCCTGCTCGTAATACCCCGGCTCGTTGAGGAGCACCTCCAGGATCTCTCGCAATGCCCTTTGCTCGGCGCCAAAGGTCGTCAACGGCACGGGACCATCCGCATCTCCGCTGGCCTCCTGCGACTTGGAGGACTTCCTCGCGGCGATGCGACGACCCGCGTGGGCCAAATGCCGATGCAACTCCTCGGTCCGGACGGCCAACAGCCTCCCCAACTCGTTGAGCACCAGACCCCGTTGAATCGGATCGATCGCGCCGTACACAGCAGAGGTGGCGATGAGCTGCAAGAACTCCTCGATCGCCTCGCGTCGGTCCCGCCCCGTGCCGGCTCCGCCATAGCGGTTACGAACCAACCGCCACTTAAATTCTAGCGCCCCAATCGCCTCGTTCAACAAGTCCTCAAAAGCCAATGCGCCCCTTGCCAAAAGGAAATCGCAGGGGTCTTTCCCTTCCGGAACCTGCACCAGGCGGACATCCATCTGCTGTGTCAGGAAGATCTCTAAACCCCGGTCCGCCGCACGCGTCCCCGCTTCATCCGAGTCAAAGACCAGAAACGCGCTCGACGCGTATCGCCTCAACAGACGCACCTGCTCCGGCGTCAGGGCCGTCCCGAGCGTGGCGACCGTCTCCGTGAAGCCATGCTGATGCGCCATCATGCAGTCCGTGTATCCCTCAACAACAATGACCCGGCCGCCCTCATCGATCGCCTTGCGAGCTTGCTGCAGCCCATACAGGTTCCGTCCCTTGTCAAAGATCGCCGTCTCGGGCGTATTCAGATACTTCGCTCGATCGTCCCCGAGGGTTCGGCCCCCGAAGCCGATTACTCGACCGGTCGCCTCGACGATCGGGAACATCAGCCGGTTGAAGAAGGTGTCTCGATGCCCGCCCCCTTGGGACCGTCGACGGACCAGTCCTGCCCCCGCGAGGAGCTCCGGACTCCACCCCACCTTCCCCCCTGCCTGAAGCAGCCCATCCCAACTCGCCGGTGCGAAGCCCAGACCGAAGGCCTCTACCGTTTCGGAATTTAGCTCTCGACGTTCGAGGTACTCGCGTGCCTCCTTCCCGACGGTCGGATCTTCCAACCACTTGCGAAACTGATCACGAGCCCACTCGTTCGCGCTGTACAGCTTGCTTCGGCTTGGCCCCGAGCGATCGCCCCTGCCGGAAGGAATCTGGATGTCGATCCCCGCCCGCCGGGCCAGGATCTCCCGGGCCTCAAGAAACGAAACCTTTTCGCGCAGCTGCAGAAAGGTGAAGACGTCCCCGCCCTGCCCACATCCGTAACATTTGAAGATCTGCCTGTCAGGGTATACCGTGAAGGAAGGGGTCTTCTCCTGGTGAAAAGGACAAAGTCCGCGGAAGCGCGAGCCCGCCTTTTTCAGGCTCACAAAGTCCCCGATGTAGTCAACGATGTCCACAGCCTCTCGGATGCGACGCGTAATGGCCTCAGCAGCCTGTCTGTTCACAGTATCCCTGTCCGAGAGCCGGCTCCGCCGGTTCAAAACGGCTTGTCAGCACTGTCATCGTGGGCTTGAAGTCGCTCTGCGTACTCGTTTCTGTCCGACACCTCGCTCAGAATCAGGCAAGTATACCCCGGGATGTTAGTAGCGTCAAATCAATCACAAGCATTCTTAAATCTCACAAGGAAAACGCGCTACATCCCGACAGGCCTCCCCAAGAGCCGCCCGGACGCCGTGCCCATCAGTGCAGCGCCTCTTCCAACGAAACACCGGTGAAATGCTGCGCATTATATAATAATCAAGGGTTCGAAGATCATGTAATCTTTGTAAATGGGCGTGCATTACGAAACCGCTGACCCAGATCCGGCTCCCGATGCGACCGTCCCCCTTCTTCACCGCTCGGCGGGTCCGACGACGACCTCCCCTGCCCGGACGACGCCCTGACAGCGAAGACGCCGCTCCGCCTGCCGAAGGTTGCCCATCGTGTCGTACAGGGCGCTCGGTCGATCCTCTACATCCAACAATGTGACATCACCGCAGAGACCCGGGGCGACCCGACCGATCTGATCGGCCATCCCGATCACCTCGGCCGGGCGGCTCGTCGTCGCGCGGAGCACGTCCTCCAGCTCCATGCCCAGGACCAGCATCTTGTCCATCGTGGTCAGCGTGTCGTAGACGGGGCCGTTAACGTTCATGGCGTACAGGTCGGTGCTGATCGTATCGGGCAAGAGGCCGAGGTCGATACAGCGGGCGGCCGTCTCGAAGCTGAACGCCCCCCGACCATGCCCCAGGTCGAACACCACACCGTCCGCCCGAGCTTGGCTGTACACCTCCAGGATCTGCCCGTCGCGACCCAAGGGCCCGCCGATCCAGGGGTGATAGATATGCGTCAGGATGTCGCCGGGGCGAAGTCGACCCAGGATCACCTCCTCGGGCAGGCTGCTGCCGGGGTAGTGGACCATCAAGGGCAGTCGCGCCCGGTCGGCGACGGTCCGCGCCGCCCAAAGACCGGCACGTTCCTTGTCTTCGCTGTGGGCGAGGAACTCGCTGGTGCGGATCTTGATGCCGACGATGTGTTCGGGCCACTCCTGGATCGTCTGGTAGGCCGCATCCCCACGAATGAACCGCAGTTCCTCCAACTCGCCCATGTCGGCCGGCGATTCGTTCATCACCGCGAGACCCACGCAGCTCACGTGGAGGAACGACTTCACCCTACAGCGACTACCACCAACAATGAACTTCTCGAACGCGGCGTAGGTGTTCGCGCCGGCCGAGCCGGCATCGCACACGGTCGTGACCCCTCGCTGGAGGAAGTGCTCGTCGGCGTTGATGCCGATCGTGACGCCCTCGAAGACATGGGCGTGCATATCGATCAGGCCCGGAACGACCATCAGGCCGGTCGCGTCGATCTCCTCGGCGTCCGGCGGCAGGTCGTCCGGTGCGACGAACCGCCCGTTGTGGATGCACACCTCTTGCATGTTTTCGCGGAAGCGCTCACCGTCAAAGACGCGCCCGCCCGTGATCCGCAACGCCCTAGCCATTCCTTGGTACCCTCTCGCCGGTTCGTATTCGCCTCCGTCGATTGTCGCACGGTCGGACGGCTTCGTCGAGGGGCCTCGAGGCCGAACCGATGTTGTGGCATGCGGGCCATGCGATGGGTATAGTGCATCGTGTTCTTTCCACGCGTACGTCGCGGTTGGATGGCATCCACAAACGTCGAACCGAGTCCCCTGCGAGGATCGTCCCATGAGCAAGTTCGGAATCATCCACTACAACCTGCCGAAGGAATGGTCGCTCGAGGACTTTCTCGACTACTGCCGCGAAACGGGCTTCGAATACGTCGAGCTCCAGATCCGTGACATCTGGGACGAGTCCGACCGCAGCTCTGACCCGAAGAAGGGGGCCGAACGCGTCCGAAAGCTCGTTGATGATCGCGGGTTGAAGGTCTCCGCGCTCGCGGCCGGGAACGACTTTGTGTTGTTGGAGGGGGGCGAGATGCATGCCCAGGTCCGTCGGATGCAGCGGATCTGCGAGGCCGCGCCCCTCTTGGGCACCGACGTGATTCGCACCGAAGGAGGCCAAGCGAAGGAGACCGTCCCGGAGCACATGTACGTCAAGACCATCTCCGAATGCCTGAAGCGATGCATCGAGTTCATCGAGCCGGCGGGGGTCAAGCTCGCCGTGGACAACCACGGCATGGTGACCAACAACGCCGACCTCCAGGTGCAGATCTTCGAGGCCGTCGGCAGCCAAAACGTCGGCGCGAACCTCGACACGATGAACTACCGCTGGGCGGGCAACGAACTGGCGGAGATCGACCGCTTCTACGAGATCATCGCGCCGTACGTCTTCCACGTGCACCTCAAGGACGGCACCGGCTCGCGCGAGAAGTACCTCGGCGCCCTGCTCGGCGAAGGCGAGGTCAACCTCCCCCACGCCCTTCAATGCCTCAACGACGCGGGGTATGACGGTGTCTACTGTGCCGAATACGAGGGCTCGCTCCCGACGCCGGACGGCTACCGCAAGTACCTCGAGTGGATGCGGGCCTACGTCACCTGAGCTATCTGCAAGAATGCGTGGCTAGCCAGCGAGACCTGGTGGCCACCTCTTCACAGGTGGGGGACACGAATTCGGCAGGTACTTCGCCTCCCCCACGGCTGAAGCCCATGTGGAGGCTTCTTTCGCAATACGGGTCAACCTTCCATGGAAGCAGCTTACGCGAGCCCTTTCCACGAACGGAGCGTCCTCGTATGACATCTTCCAGGCCGACGCGAGCGTCTTCCTGCACGAGGCATCGGTGGCCTCTCGCTGTTGTGCTCGTCCTGCTCCCAGCATCCGCGACGCCCGCACAAGACATTGAGCTCATCAACTCCGGCTTCGAGAGCCTCACCGAGAAGAACACGCCCACCGGCTGGAACATAGTCCAAGGGACCGCACCGATCGGCATCACCACGGAAGACCCTCACGGCGGGCAGCGCTGCGGCCGTATCAGCGGCGACGGCAAACCCCGGGCGTGGCGGCAGAAGCTTTCCTCGCCGTCCACTCGGATCTATTCGGCCACCGGCTGGTTTCGCGCCAAGAACGTGAGGATCGACAAGCGCGATGACGACTACGCCCGCTTCTATTTTCACATCCTCTACAAGGACCGCCCCTATTCCGACAGCACGCACGTCTACGCCGATCTGCCGCCCGGCACCTATGACTGGCGCCGCTTCGCCGTCCGGCTCGTGCCCAAGACCGCCTGGCCCACCGAGGAGATCTGGGTCACGGTCGCCGCCCGCTTCTCCGGCGGCACCCTCGACTTCGACGACATCACCTTCGGACCCGCCGAGCCCCACGCCGGCGCGGTCGCGCTCGAATGGGCCAACCATGCCAAGGCCACGGTCATCACCGACATGGGCAAATGCCGACCCGCCTCGGCCCTGACATCGGCCAGCAAGCGGGGTCAGTGGCGGCTCATCGCCTACGAAGCCGAGCAGTACAAAGGCCGGCTGATATGGGCGTCGGCCGAGACCGGGGCACCGCAGGTGGCCCTCGCCCTGCCGGTCGAGGGTTGGCACGCGATCTACGTGGGCTTGACGGATCCGTCCTCGCTTGGGTGCAAAGCATGGCTGAAGATCGGCCGCGACCCGGCACCGGTGCCTCGCTCCCGCTCGGCCGGGCAAATCGAAGAAGTCCTCTTCAAGGTGGCCGACCTCCGAGCGAACGACACGCTCTGCATCGCCCAGCAATCCACGGGGCGCGCGCGCGGCTGCGGCGTGGCCTACGTCAAGCTCGTGCCTCTCACGCCCGACGAGGTCCGGCAGATCAAGGCCGATCGCGCGGACCGATCCCATCGCCCGCTCGCCGCCTCGCTCGATGGGTTCAGCTTCATCTACGACCGCCGACCCACGACTCGCCAAGCCCTCCTGGCCGAGGTCGAGGTCTATCGCAACACCGACTTCGACACGCTGATCCTCCAGATGACGGGCGCGGACCAGACGAACTACCCCAGCCAGGTCGGAGAGATGATGGGGCAGGATCTCGAGGAGTTCGGCCGCCCCGGCGACCGATACTACGCCGAGGCCATCCGCGAGCTCGCCAGCAAGGGCATCAACCCGACGGAGGTCCTCATCGAGGGCGCCCACGACGTCGGCATGAAGGTCCACGTGGCGATCCGCCCGGCCGCGTGGATCCACACGCCGCCGCTCGATCACTTCTTTCGCTCACGCTTCTACGACGAGCATCCGGAGTGGCGATGCGTCGACCGCGACGGCACGCCCGTCGCCCGGATGAGCCTGGCCGTGCGGGAGGTCCGCAAGCATTTAGTCGCCGTCTTGCGGGAGGCCGTCCGTCTGGGCGCGGACGGCGCGCACGTCATCTACGTCCGCGGCGTGCCCGTGGTCCTCTATGAACAACCATTCGTCGGGCTGTTCCGCGAACGTCACGGCGAGGACCCGCGGGAGCTTCCGGAATCCGACCCACGAATTCGAAAGCTCCGGGCCGAGGTCGTCACGACGTTCATGCGCGAGATCCGTGCGATGCTCGACGCCGAGCAAGGGCGTCGCAGTGACGGCGAGCGGCTTCGGCTCAGCGCGTTCGTCCTCGCCAACGAGGCGGACAACCTCCGCTACGGCATCGACGTGCGCCGCTGGGTCGACGAGGGGCTGCTCGATCTGGTCCTGCCGTACAACCTCGCCGGCGGCCGCAAGACATCCACCTACGACGTCGCCTTCTTCCGCGACGTCTGCCAACCGAAGGGCATCCCCGTACGCCCGACGCTCATCTCGTGGCGTATCCGCGATCTGAAGCGGGCCATCCAGGACGGCGTCGAGCTCTACGACCAGGGCGCGGATGGGATCACGTTCTGGGACGCCAACTCCTCCGCCGGCCGAAACAACGCCTGGTCGGTCGTCTCGCGCTTCGGCCACGTCGACGAACTCCGCCGGCTAAGGGAGGAAGGTCCGCCGCGGCCGGTGACGCTTCGCTTCCACAAGATCGGCGGGATGGTCGTCGATGGCCGTTTCCATCCCAACTGGGGGTTCTGAGCGCGCCGTGACCGTCAGCCCGATCGACACTGGGATCGTCGTCGCCTACCTCCTGCTGGTCTTCGGCGTCGGCGCGTAGCGGGGGCTTTCTCGTCCCCCGACATCGCACAAGCCCTACGGGCTTGCTAGAATCATGGGCGGTCATGAACAGCGTCTTCGACAGAGTCAGGCTTAACTCCAACCAGGCGAGAGCCGTGGCGGACCGTCGGTTGGCCGACGCGGAATGCCTTCGTAAGACTCGCCGGAACCGGCACGCCAACGGTGCCATGTACCTGGGCGGAGTTGCGTTGGAGTGTGCGTTGAAGGCGAAGCTTCTGGAGGAACAGCCCTGGCTGCAACACTTCGCGGGGCGCGTCGGTGATCGACCTTCCGCGGAACGGGAACTCTACTTGCTCTGCTACAAGTATCACGATCTCGCAGGCCTGCTCGAGCGACTGAGTGAAGAACTCCGCCAGAAGCTGGACAACGCCCAGGTCTTGGAACGGCTGAAGAAGCTGTGCGGAGAGTGGACGATCCACGTGCGCTACTCTCCCAAGACGGCCGATAGAAGCCAGGCTGCCCGTTTCCTCAGCGACGTGAAGGAGCTGATGCGATGGCTAAGGTGAAATCGAAACGCCAGAGCTTCCCTAAACGAATCGAGCGGTCAATCTCCGAGGGTCTAGCCACCGCAGGAATCGACGCCGAAGTGGAAACGGAGCGAGTACGAGGCACCCGACTGCATCGCGTTCTCACGGTCGCGAGGCAGTTCGAGCACCTCAGGCCCTCTGAACGGCAGGACCTCGTCTGGCGGATCATCAAGCAACACTTCTCCCCGGAGGAACAGCTTCGGATCAGCATGATCCTGACGCTGACCCCCGACGAGCTCGGTAGCGAATGATGCGTCGAATTCGTCCCGCGCCCTTGGGGTTCCGCTTCTGGCTTCCCCGGCTAGGATCCTGGCTTTCAATTCGCCCAAGTACGTTGCGGGATCTGCCTGACCCGGCCGTAACGTGTCCGTGGTCGCCACCATCCGAACTGGAGGTTCTGAGCCCGCCGTGACCGTCAGCCCGATCGACACTGGGATCGTCCTCGCGTACTTGCTCCTGGTCTTCGGCGTCGGCGCGTACATGGAGCGTCGCGCCGGCAAGAACATGGAGACGTACTTCCTCGCCGGCCGGCAGATGC
Organism: uncultured Planctomycetales bacterium; assembly: GCA_964550865.1. Taxonomy (GTDB): domain Bacteria; phylum Planctomycetota; class Phycisphaerae; order UBA1845; family JAFGLZ01; genus JAFGLZ01. The sequence continues at coordinate 1,143 of CAZKCX010000189.1, read as the reverse complement.
CCTGGTGGCTGCTCGGCATGAGCGGGTCGAGCACCTACTTCGACATCACCGGCACGATGTGGATGGTCTCGGTGTTCTACCTCTTCGGCATGAAGGGCATGTGGGAGCACTGGTTCTGGTGCTTCCCGTTCGCCGGGTTCGTGCTGGCCTATAAGGCCAAGTGGGCCTATCGCAGCGGCGTCCTGACCGGACTCGAATGGCTGGTCTTCCGCTACGGCAAGGGCCCCGCCGGCAGCGCGGCCCGATTCGTCAGCCTGATCATCGTCCTGACCGCTCTCGTGGTCGGCCTTGGCTACGCCGGCACCGGCGTGGGCAAGTTCGTCGAGGAGATCTTCGGCATCGACAAGGGCGTCGCCATTCCGCTGCTGTTCGCCTTCACGGGGCTGTACGTCGTCCTCGGCGGCTTCTTCAGCGTCGTCTACAGCGACTTCTTCCAGACCGTGCTGCTGAGCTTCGCCGCCGTCTACATCGCCGTGACGGCCTTCCTGCAGATCGACCCCGTCGCCTTCCGCCAGGCCGTCGGGGACGAGTGGTTCAGCCTCATGCCCGTCTGGCGGATCGAGAATCCGCCCCCTGAGTACTCCGAGAAGTACAAGGACCTCTTCGGCGCGCTCGTCATCCTGTGGGTGAGCCGGGGCGTGATGCTCCTCTTCGCCGCCAGCGGCGGCGGGGCCGACTTCCAGCGCTTTCGCGCCGCACGGAACGAGGCCGACGCCAGCAAGATCGGCCTGGCCTGGGGCATGGTCATCAGCGTTCGATGGGGGCTCGTGATGGGCTGCACGGCCTACGGGCTGAGCATCCTGGGCAGCCAGAGCCAGACCGTCGACAGCGAGCGCGTCCTGCCGATGATGCTCAACCAGGTCCTGCCCGTCGGCGTCAAGGGGCTGGTGCTGGCGGGGCTGTTCGCGGCGTTCATGTCGTCGTTCGATTCATCGCTGAACGTGGCCGCGTCGTTCATCGTCAACGACCTGATCAAGCCGATGTGGAAGAACGCCACCGAGCGGGGCCTCATCCTCCTGAGCTACGTCGCGACGCTGGCCGTCGTCGTCCTCGGCATTGTCATCAGCCTCAAGACCGAGAGCATTGCCTCGAACTGAGTCTCTGCTTGACTCCGGTTGATAAGTTTGGTATATGTTAGGTATT
>CAZKCX010000188.1:0-10582 GCA_964550865.1 uncultured Planctomycetales bacterium | reverse complement strand
GCGGAAGACCGCCAGATCGAAGGTCGGCCGACCTCCCAACCAGCGACGGTCACCGGGGAAGAGGTGGCGCACTGGACACGATTGCCGCTCCTGGGCGACACGGCCCGGGCCGAGGGGTACACGTTGCCGCTGCCCCTGGGCCTTTCGGCCAACTACTACTGGGAGAAGCAGGACTTCGAGGTGGTGGACCTGAAGGTCGGATTGTTCGACGACATCCTGGCGAGTATCGATGAGCTCATCGCCGTGGGCGATGCCAAGACCCAGCAGACGGTTTGGAACGCACGGTTCGACACCTGGATCCTGCCTTTTCTGAATCTGTACGGAATCGTTGGCCACATGGACGGGCAGGCACGCATCGGGCTGGGGCCTCGAGGCGTTCCGCTCTACGATCTCGAGCTGAACTACTGCGGGCCGACGTTGGGTGCGGGTGGCACGCTGGCTGCCGGCTTCAAACCCTTCGAAGAACGACCCACGATCCTATTTGGTCAGACGGATCTGAACTTCACCAAGACGTTCCTGGATTTCAACGAACTCGGTGTGGCCACGGATGCCGGCGTCGATACCTGGGTACTGAGCACGCGGCTTGGTGTCCGGGAGCCCGTTCCCACAAACACATCTCTTGGGGACCTGCATGTCTCGCTGTGGGGTGGCGCCATGTACCAGGACGTGCAGAGCGTCATACCCGGTCGCGTGGAGCTGCTCGGCTTGGACTTCAGCGTGGAGAAGGAGGCCCGCCACGCGTGGAACCCGCTTATCGGGGGTCGCCTCGAGGTCGGCGAGAACTTCGACCTGATGGTTGAGCTTGGCTTCGGGGGGCGTCAATCCTTCATGGTGGCGGCCACGTTCCGGTTTTGAGTTGACAGGGATTCTGGCGGAGGTGTTGCGGTGCAAGTGTGTGAGGACGTCGATGGCTGAACGAACTTGCGAGGACCTTCCCAGCCCGTTGAGCGTGCGGGTCTTCAACGCGGTAGCGCGCCGATTGGACCATCTTGGGTGGGACCGAAACGGGATGGCCGAGGAGTCGATTCTCGCGGCCGCTCGTCGCAAGACAGGACTGATGGAATTTCGCGACGAGAGCTTCCGCGATCCGCTGCGGCGCCTGATCCGTTCGTTCCGCGAGGACGGAAGGCTCCATCCTTTTGGGCGGCTAATGATGCGTCGCCGGTTGGTCGAGCTGACCGCCAACCGCCTGCGAATCGACGAGGCCCTTCGGCGCCATCCCGAGATCCTGGATGAGCCGATCCGTCGGCCGCTCTTCGTGACCGGCCTGCCGCGAACGGGGACGACACTCCTGCACAACCTGCTTTCCCTCGATCCCGCGGGCAGGCCGTTGATGACCTGGGAGGCGTTCTTCCCGTCGCCTCCGCCTAGTGCGACGGCTCGGAGGGCCGACCCGCGGATCAGACGGGCACGGGCCCTGGTGAACCTCCTACACTGGCTGGCGCCGCGGTTTCCGGTCGTTCACCCGCTGGACCCGGAAGGCCCCGACGAATGCGTCTCGCTCACGTTCAACACGTTCGTTTCGCAAGCGTTCCCGATGATGGCGGATCTAGCCAGCTATGAGGAATGGCTCAATGAGCTGACGACCGATCGATGGATCGTCGCCTACCAGTACTACCGGATCCAGCTACAGCTCCTGCAGTGGCAACGGAGCGGGGAGCATTGGGTCCTGAAGAGCCCGATGCATCTGGCGGCGCTGGACGCCCTTCTCGCGGTCTTTCCGGATGCCTGTGTCGTTCAGACCCACCGCGATCCCCTGAAGGCGATCCCGTCCCTCTGCAGCTTGGCGGCCACGGTGCGCTCCATCGCCACCGATGACCTCAACCTGCCGAACATCGGTCCGAGGATCGCCAAGACCTGGGCCGCGATCGTTGCGCGGGCGACCGAGGTGCGGGACAAGACCGCCGATCGCGTTCTGGACGTTCACTACACTGATCTCACTGGCGATCCCATCGCTGCGGTCCACCGCATATACGACCATTTCGGCTACGCGCGGAGCGAGCGCATGGACACCGCCATGCGGGCGTGGCTGCAGAGCGACGCGAAGAAGGAGCGGAAGGCCCACCGATATGATCTGGAGCAGTTCGGCTTGAGTCGATCGACGATCGAACAGCTCTTCCGGGGCTACTGCGAGCGGTACGGGCTCGAATACGAGTTGACCGCACGGTAGTCGGCAGAAATCGTGAGGGGGAAACTCCTCCTCACACCGTTCGTATCCACGTGGCTTCAAAGGCGCTCCAGCGAGGGTGAGGAGCGCCTTACGGTCCCCTACTTCCGGTTGACGCTGCACGTAGCCAGAACGTTTCCGCTGTTGTGGTCCACGGCCTGGACGGTGTACTTGTCGGGACGTTCCGGCACAGACAGCGCGACCTCGAAGCCGTTGCGAACCGAGGTCAGCCAACGGCTATCCGGGATCCACACGTCTTGGGTCTTCCTGACCTGGCCCGACGCGTCCAGCCATCGGATCTGCCACCGCGTGCCCTCGTCGCCCGGCAAGACGGGGATCACGTCCTTGCGCGCCAAAGCGTAGGCCAGTCGAATGGAGAACCCGGTTTCGGACTCTGGATCCCGGTAGACGCGAAGCCTGCGTTTGCCCTGCCATTCTTGCGGCGAGAGCCGTTGGCTTCTTGTGTTCCTGAGGGCATAGAGGACATCGGAGTCGTGGAGGGCTACCTCTTCCAGATGCGGGCATGACCGGATGGCCTCGACGGCCTCCGGGGGCAGATACTTCGTGTGTACGAGGACGAAGTGCACGCCCAGCGCCCGAAGGCACGCGACCGAGATCTCGCTCGGGAAGCCCTTCATGAGGGGGCGAAGCTGTTCGTAGAGCCCGGGGGTGAAGCTCGCGTATCCGTTCACCAGCGGCTGCCACGTGTGGATCGTATTCAGCATGTAGATGGCGTCGAGGGCGATCTCCTCCGACCCACGGGGTACGGGAACCTCGATGACGGGGGCGTTCGGATCCTGCTCTTCCATTCGTGCGTAGAGGGGGTGACGATCCGATCGGTCCGTCGGTGCGTCGTGCAGATCAAAGGGAAGCCAGATTGACTCGGCCACGAACAGCCCGGCGATCGCCGCCGGCGCCCCCCACCGTAAGACCTTCGAGGTGCGACGGGTGAGCCACGCGAGACCCACGCCGGCCAGGATGGCCCCGAAGACCTGCGCGACGGCGTAGAGCCGGTACACGGATCGAACCGACGCGAACGCCGGAACGGCCCACGACAGCAGCGCGTACGGGCCCGGAACGGTCTCCATGCCCACGTCGATGGTCGAGCCCATCGCAAGGACCACGCCCGCCACGAAGACCACCACGCAGAACCGCCACGCATGGAGTCTGTCGGAATCTGCCTGCGCGTCTTGTCCCCCAGCACCGCGGATCGCCGCCCAACCGCCGCAGAGCATCAGGATTCCCACGGCGAGCCCGGGGAAGCAGACGTCTTCCGTGAGTACCTTGTCCGGGTCGCGCAACCGCAAGCCGAGGACATCGTAGTAGAGCCGCTGCCCGACGGCCGGCAGCAGGAACTCGTTCCAGTTGAGGGGGAACCGACGCGCCTGCTGCAGTCCCATTTCCCCGTGCGTCTGCCGGACCGGCGCAAGCCACAGCCACGCCGCCGCCAAGACGACAATGCCCGTGACGCAGGCGGGCAGCCACAGCCGGCGCCAGGGAATCCGCCGCGCAAACCAGACGAGCCAGATCCCACAGAACACTGCGCAGAAGAGCGTGTACTGGTAGCTCGTCGTGAGCAGCCACAGGGAGCAGAACCCCGCCAGGACAACACCGAGCCGGCTTGGCCTATGCAGGAGTCGATGCAGGCACACCCACAAGAACACCGCCGGGTAGGTCAACAACATGATGGGGTTGTAGATCTCATGGAAGAGGTACGGGCAAAAGGCAAATGCCATGCCCGAGGCCACCGCCGCCCGCCAGGGCAGCCGGAACCGCAACGCAAGCAAATAGACGGCCACCCCGTTCAAGAAGAAGGAGCTCAGGACGACGAGGTTATAGCAGAGCGTGAGGTTGCCCGTCAGTAGGTGGATCGGCCAGCACAGCAACGAGGGAGCAAGGAACGACTCCGAGTACGTCAGCGTCCGGCGGTGCGGGTAGAAGACGTTGGCATTCCAATAGCGTTCCAGGCCGTCGTCCAACGCGTGGTGTATCCATGCGAGCATGTACACATGATGGTACGGCACCAGGCAGGATCGACCTTCGGGGATAGGGATCTTGTCGGCCGCGGACCACGCCACGGGCCACGTCAGCGCGACGGCCAGGACGGCATAGAGCAGAAGGGCAGCGAGATGACGAGACCAGGATCGTGTGGGTTCCACTTCGCTGTTTCCCAATGGGAGGGCGTGCAGCCTTCGCCTTCGATCGACACCTTTCGAGTACGCGAAGTCATCCGTTTGGATCTTGCATCGTTCCGCTTGCGAAGAATGCCACAACAGACCAATGCCCAACCAATCTGCCATGACGTGCGCTTCAGAGCCGGGCCGTCCTCGGCCCGGTCAGCTGCTCTCCCATTGAAAACCGACCGGCCTGGGGACAGGCCGGCTCTGAATCACGCGGTTGCGGGGCGACACACGGGAATGCCTAGTCCTGTCGCACCTTGCCCACGAATAGGAAGGATGCGTCATCTCTCACCGTGCTACCGAATCGGATACGCCGGCGAGGGGGCGAAGGCCTCGTCCATCGCCTTCTCGATCCGTGCGACAACGTCGGGATGCCGATCCGCGACATCCTTGCCCTCGCCGACGTCCGTTGAGAGATCGTAGAGCTCCATCTTGTTTCGCGGACGCTTACGGATGCCCTTCCACGTGCCAAGCCGGACGGCCTGCATGAAGTTGCCGCGCGAGTGGCCGTAGTCCCAGTAAAGGTATTCATGCTTCAGCTTCATCGGCCGGCCCTGCAGCGCGGGGACGACCGAGAGCCCGTCGATGCCCTTTGGCGCCCGCGCCCCCGCCCCCGCGAGTTCCGCGAGCGTCGGCAAGACGTCCCAGAACGCCCAAACAGCGTCGCTGACCGCACCGGCGGGGGTCTTGCCGGGCCATCGCACGATCATCGGCACGCGGATGCCGCCCTCGTAGAGCTGACGCTTAAGCCCCCGCAGCGGACCCGCGCTCTGGAAGAAGGCCGGCTTGTGGGCGCGGTCCTTGCCGCCGCACGGGCCGTTGTCGCTCGTGAAGAAGACGATCGTCTTGTCGTCCAAGCCGAGCCGTTCGAGGAGGCCCATGATCCGCCCGACGTCGCGGTCCATCCGCGTGATCATGGCCGCGTAGTTCTTCTCGACCTGGGGCCAGTCCTTCTCGCCATAGGGCTCGTCGCTGGGGACGATCTGTGATTCCGGTGTGTCTTCGGGGTAGTCCGACCAGTGAGGGATGGTATATGCCAGGTAGAGAAAGAACGGGCCGTCCTTGGATTCCTCGATGAACGTCAGCGCCCGCTCGGTGAATAAATCGTGCGTGTATTGCTTCTTCTGCTCGCCGCGATTGCCGGGGAGTAGCCGGACACGGTCGTTGTCCCACAGGTAGTGGGGGTAGTAGAAGTGCGCCTGATCCTGGTTGAGGTGGCCGAACCAATCGTCGAAGCCCTGGTCGTTCGGTTTGCCCTCGGAGCCGTGCACGCCGAGGCTCCACTTGCCGACGGCGCCGGTGCGATAGCCGGCCGCCTTGAGGACCTCGGCGATCGTCACGTCCTCGTCCTTGAGGAATGTGCCGTGCGGGATGTTGTCGCGGATGCGGGCGTGGCCGTTGTGTACGCCGGTCATCAGGCAGCACCGCGAGGGGGCACACACGGTCGAGCCCGCATAGACCTGCGTGAAGCGCATGCCCTCGCGAGCGAGCTGATCGATCTGTGGCGTGAGGATTCGCTTCTGCCCGTAGCAGCCGAGGTCGCCGTAGCCGAGGTCGTCGGCCATGATGAAGACGATGTTGGGTTTCGGGGCGCTTTCGCCCGCCTCGGCACCGCCGCTGATCGTGAAGCAACAAGCGAAGGCAAGTGCCGGCACTGTTCGGATGATGATTCGGGTCATTGATACTGCCTTCCTTGAGGCTTCTTCGGTTCGATCTGCGGCCTGGCGGGCGTGTGCGCTTCTTCGATATACCCGCGGAGCCTGGCGGCGATGTCCGGGTGCTTCTCGGCGAGGTTGTGCTTCTCGGCGGGATCGCTCTGAAGGTCGTAGAGCTCGAGCCTTGCGCCCTTCCCTTTGCCGGTCTTCCCGCGCCGTGACTTCTTGAGATGCATGAGGGCCTTCCATCGACCGGCGCGGACGGCTCGGGCCTCGTCGTCTTCCCAGTACATGTACTCGTGTTCGCGCTGCTTGCGGCCCGCGGCGTCGGGGCCCAGGAGCGTGGGGACGACCGAGATGCCGTCGATGTCCTTCGGGGGCTTCGTCCCGACAAGCTCGGCCAGCGTCGGCATCACGTCGGCGAAGTACCACGGGTGATCGTTCGTCACCCCGGCGCGAACCTTCTTCGGCCAGCGGACGATCATCGGCACGCGGATGCCGCCTTCGTAGAGCGAGGCCTTCACGCCGCGGAGTCCGCCGGCGGCGTTGAAGAACTTCGGCGCGCCGGGCCCGTACGACGGTCCGTTATCCGAAGTAAAGAAGACGATCGTGTCCTCGGCGATGCCGAGCGCTTCGAGCAGCGCGATGATGCGCCCGACGCTACGGTCCATCCGCGTAATCATGGCGGCGATGGCGGCCTTGGGCGTCTCTTGCTGGCCGTAATCGCTCGGGTACCCAGCCTTGCGACCGCGACCGCGATAGGGTGTCTCGGGGAACTTGCCTCGGTATTCCTTGAGCGAATCCTCCGGCACGAGCAACTCGTAGTGCGGGACGGCGAAGGGGACGTAGAGGAAGAACGGCCCGTCCTTCTTGCGGCGGATGAAGTCCATGGCCCGGGCGACGATCTCATCGTGGGTGTAACGCCCGCCTTTGCCGTCGTTGCCCTCGAGGATGCATTTCTCATCGTTGTGCCAGAGGTACTCGGGGTAGTAGAAGTGGGCGTGGATCTGGTGGAGGTAGCCGAAGAACTCGTCGAAGCCCTGCTTGTACGGCACGCCGGTCGTGCCGTGCTCGCCGAGCCCCCACTTGCCGAAGAGGCCTGTGGCATAGCCGGCCTGCTTGAGGACCTCGCCCACGGTGACGTCTTCGGGGAGCAGGGGGATGCCACCCGTGTTGCCGCGGACGGAGGTATGCCCGCCGTGGCGGCCGGTCATCAGGACGCTTCGGCTCGGGGCGCACACGGCCGCGCCGGCATAGCATTGCGTGAACCGCATGCCCTGCGAGGCGAGGCGATCGAGGTGCGGCGTGCGGATGAGCTTCTGTCCGTAGCAGCCTAGGTGACCATAGCCAAGGTCGTCGGCCATGATGAAGATGATGTTGGGCCGACGGGTCGATTCGCGGGCTTCCGCGAGCGAGGCCGTCCAGGAAAGAGCCACCACGAGGAGCAAGGCGAGCCCTGCCACGAAGCATAGCCCCGAACGAAACGGCATGTACCGGCTAGGCTGCTTGCAGGAATCGTTGACAAGTTGCGGGCTTCCGCTCGTTGTGGCCCGGCCGCCCTCGGCTGGGTAGTCTGACAGCTCACGGCCGGGGGTGGCCGTGCCACACCGGACATCCATTCTTGCGAACCGCTTGGATAGCTCGTTGACTCGCACGCGTCTTGCCTCCTGGGAGGGGGGGGTCGGCTTCGGTTCCACCGGTGCGCGGCCTGGCCCCGATGGTGTTGATGCTTCCCGATTTCAAGCGTTGGCGGCGTATTGTTCAAGGGCAATTCTATGCCGACAAGGAGCGAATGGATAGCGCCCAAGAAGGATGTCTTATGGAGCGGGGTGGCGTGTGGTCGGTGGTGTGGTTTACGCGAGACGCCAAAGCGGCCCGCTTGCGAACCCTGACAGCCAAAGCGGCGGCGAGGACCGACGCCCTGATTCTCCGCCGCCCCTCTGGGGTGGTTGGGTTAGCGGGAGATCTCTAACCAGGGATTCCGGCTGCCTTCGGCGGTCTCGACCCGTGGCAACAGTCCGTCGCCCCTTCGGGGCGGTTTCACGGGCAAGATGCCCGTGCCACGAGTGCGCCTCTGGGGGGCGTTGCCGTCCATTGCCTGGGGTGATTCTCCGGTCGAATTCGTGTCCCCATCGCTGAAGCGATGGGCCACCCGACGCGCGGCCGCGCCGGATGAATCCGGCGGCTCGGGCAGCGACAGTAGCGTGTGCGGTCCTGTCCATAGTCGCACGATTTGTGAAACGCGCCACTAGGACTACAGCGCAAGGTCGACGCAATCGCCGACTTGATCGGCGTCTTCGGCAGCGCCCGAGGGGGTGCCCACGCCCGGAAGCCACTAGCTTGCGCTGTAGTGCTAGTCCTGCTGCTTAGTCCTTGTCTTCTTTTTCCTTCTTGGCGGCGGCGACGATTTGCTGCATCACGTTACCGGGCACCTGCTCGTAGTGGCTCAGCTCCATGGAGTAGCTGCCCTGGCCTTGGCTGATGCTGGACAAGCGGCTGTTGAAATCGCTGACCTCGGACAGCGGGGCCTGGGCCCGAATGACGCACAGGCCGCCGGGCAGCATGTCCTGGCCTTGCGGACGACCTCGACGCGACGCCAGCTCGCCCTGGATATCACCGACGTACTGCTGCGGGACCGTCACCTCCATGTCGACGATCGGCTCGAGCAGCGTAGGGTTGCACTTCATGAAGGCGTCCTTGAAGACCTCGCGGCCGGCGATCTGGAACGCGATGTCCTTGCTGTCGACCGGGTGGGTCTTGCCGTCGACCAGACGAACACGAACGCCCGTCACGGGATAGCCCGCCAGCACGCCTTCCTTCATCTGGCCCTGAATCCCCTTGTCAACACTTGGACGGTACGATTGATCGATTGCTCCGCCGAAGATCTCGTCGACGAACTCGTAGTCCAGATCGGGATCGCCCGTCGGCTCCATCGTGACGATCACGCGGGCGTACTGCCCCGCACCACCCGTTTGCTTCTTGTGTGTGTACTCGACCTCCTTGGCCGTGCCGGTGATGGTCTCCTTGTACGGGATCTTGGGCGGCTTGGTGTCCACCTCGAGCTTGAAGTGCCGCTCCATCCGCGACAGGATCGATTGCAGCTGCAGGTCCTGCATGCCCTTGATCACCAATTCAGCCGTCGTGGCGTCTCGCTCGGAGACGAAGCAGGGGTCCTCATCCTCGAACCGGGCCAGGGCGGCGCCGACCTTGTCGGCGTCTCCGCGGCTCTTCGGCTCGATGGCCAACGCGAACATCGGCGTGGGCAAGGCGGGCTGCTCGATCTTGCCGTCCGTCCCCGTGTGCAGCACGTCGCCGACGTGCAGGTCCAACTTCGCGACGGCCACGATATCGCCTGCGATGGCGGTATCGACCTCCTTATGCTCGATGCCCTGGAACTTCTGGAGCTGGCCGGCGCGCTGACCCCGGCGGTCGTCGCCGACCTGGAGGGACGTATCGCCCGCAACCTTGCCGCTGAACACGCGCAGGAACGAGTATTTGATGTTGCTCTTGGAATCGTTGGCGATCTTGAAGACCTGCGCGACCACCGGCCCGTCCGGGTCGGCCGTCAGGACCGTTTCCTTCGCGTCGTCGCCCTCACCGGCAACGAGGACCCGTTGTTTGCCCTCCGCCGGCGACGGCAGCCGCTTGGCCACCACGTCGAGCATCTCCGTGATGCCGACCCCGTCCTTGGCGTCGGTGAACATGATCGGAACGAGCATCCCGGTGCTCAGGGCCTTCGCGACGGCCCCGATCAGCTCCTCGTCCGACAGCTCGCCGGCGAAGTACTTCTCCATCAGGGCCTCGTCCGCGCCCACCACGCCCTCAACGACGGCTTCGTGTGCGCTGGCCACGTCCCCCACGTCGGCGTCGCCCGACTCATTATCGAAGCACTCCACGACCGCCTTGCCGCCGCCGGTCGGCAGGTTGATCGGCAAACACTCGGGCCCGAACGTCTCCTGGATCTGTCCGAGCAGCTCACTGAGGTTCACGTTCTCGCCGTTGATCCGGTTGATGACGATCGCCCGGGCCAGACCGAAGTCCTTGGCCTTCTCCATCATCCGGCGGGTGTTGACCTCGATGCCGGCCGTCGCGGAGACCACGCACACCGCTGTCTCAACGGCCGCCAAGCTCGAGATCGCCGGCCCGACGAACGCAGGTGCGCCCGGCGTGTCCAGGATGTTGATTTCCTGACCTTCGTGCTGGACGTGACACATGTGGGCCTCGACGCTGCAGCCGCGCTCTTTCTCCTCCTCGGAACAGTCGAGGGTGCTCGTCCCGTCACCGGGGTCACCCAGTCGGTTCGTGACTCCACACGCATGCAAGATGGCCTCGGCGAGAAGGGTCTTGCCGGCGCCACTGTGACCCACCAAGGCGATATTTCGAATGTCTGTTGTGCCGTAACCGGCCATGATTGCCTCCAGATGCCGTCCGCTCAGGGGAACCTACAGGTCCGCTTCAATACGCATAGACCCGTTATCATACAACGTTTTCGAATTGCATCAAGGGCGTAGTCCGCTGGATGACGCGTCTGGGTGCATGACGGATTTGGCGGGGGTGCTCGAGGGACCATCCGTCGGCGA
>CAZKCX010000187.1:0-10590 GCA_964550865.1 uncultured Planctomycetales bacterium | reverse complement strand
CTCCGCGCAGCATGAATGCTGCGGCTCGGGCAAGGGATACGCCGCGTCTGCACGGGGATGCTCGTGCAACCGAAATCGGGATGCACCCCTCTTCCGACGGGTCCAGGACCCAGCCGGTGGGTGAGAACCAGGGCGATGGCGGCGACCGCCGGACCGAGTCCGACGGCAAGACGAACACATTCCGCTGTCGAAATGCGCTTGCAACGGTCGATGTAACATGGGAATATGCGCGGCGATTTGTCCGGCGCCCTGGCGCGACGCGTCGGACCACCCGTTCGTTGGATGCCTTAACCTTCGTTACCGGTCGGAGCAGCGTGAGGGGTCGATGAACGTGATGTCTCCACGAAGCAGCCTGCCCATGCAACTGGCCGTGGGGCTGTTTCTTTGCTCGTCCGCCGCCGCGCAGCAGGTCACCGACACCTTCCTCCAGCAACAGCGGACCGTCGAAGAGCGCATCCGCCGTCAGCTCGATCAGGAGCTTACCGCCGACCAGCGGGCCGTCTTCGATTGGGGCGGGTCGTACAGTCTCTACGGGATGATCTACGACGACGGCGTGAACAGCTCTCGCACCTTGCGGCGCAACGACGGGCGCCTCTGGACCCGCGTCAGCCTCGACAAGGGCGCCCACGAGGGCTACGCACGCGTGCGGATGTCCTACCTCGACTTCAACGCCGGCGACAGCTTTGACGGCGACGACAACGACTGGGAAGGGCCAAACCTCGAGCGAGGCTTCTACCAGTTCAGCCTTCGCAATGCGATGTCGGCCTACGGCAAGCAGCGCGTCCCCTACGACGCCCGGGTCAAGATCGGCCGGCAGTACGTCGAGTTCGGAACAGGCTACGCCCTCTCGCTACCCCTGGATGCCGTCCTGTTGACGGGCGAGGCGTTTGGATTCGAGATCACGGGCCTGATCGGCAATACGATCCGCAGCATGGACGACATCGATCAGAGCCGTCCCGGCGGCGATGAGACCGATCGCGACTTTTACGGCGTGCAGCTTCGCTACATCGGCCTGAACGACCACAAGCCGTTCCTTTACGCCGTGTGGAACGAAGACCGCAACGGCGAGCGGCCCCGACACCCGCTCCAGGAGTGGGACTACGAGTCGCACTACGTCGGCTTCGGCTCGACGGGGACGCTGATCATCAGCGATCTTCGCTACAGCACCGAGTGGGTCTTCGAGGGCGGACAGAGCACCGGCGACCGGCGCTTCCTCCATCACGACGGCATCGACGCCTGGGCCTGGGACATCCTCCTCGAATACTACATGCCCGCCCCGATGAAGCCGCGTTTTCTGGCCGAGTACATGTTCGCCAGCGGCGATCCGGACCGCATCGGCAGCCCGACCGACGCCATCGGCGGGAACCGAAACGATTTCGAGGACACGAGCTTCGTGGGCTTTGGGTTCCGCGATACCGGCCTGAGCTTCGCCCCGCGCCTGAGCAACATCCACATCTGGCGGCTTGGGGCGTCGTTCTTCCCCTTCGAGAAGATCGAGGTCGTCAAGGACATCGAGCTCGGCACCGACTGGTTCCTCTACTCCAAGCATCACGACAAGGCGGCCGTCTCGGACTACTTGGCAGACCGGGGCAACGGCTTCCTGGGCTGGGAGATGGACTACTACATCAACTGGCGTCTGTTCTCCGACCTGAGCTGGACCGCCCGCTACGGCGTGTTCTTCCCCGCCGACGCCTTCAGCGACGAGACGTGCCGGTACTTCTTCCTGACGGGATTTACGTGGAGCTTCTGACGCGCATGAGCCCCCGAGCGAGAGTCAACCTGTCCCGAGCCGCCCTGGCGTGCGGATTCGCGCTTGCAACGCTCCTCACCGGCTGCGCGCATACCCGAAAATGGCAGCCCGAGGTCAGCCCCGAGACGATGGACGACATGACGTTTCAGGCCTACATGGCGAACGTCCCCGTCGTGACCGTCGACGAGGCGTGCCGGGCCATGCTCATCCTCGCCGACGGCGAGGACAAGACGCGCTCCTGGGAGGAAAGGCGTGAGGTCATGCTCCAGCGGGGTTTGCTCCGCCCGGCTTGGGGGCTGCATCCGAATCATATGATCGATCGCGGTTCCCTCGCCTATATGGTCTGCAAGATCTGTCGGATCACGGGCGGGCTGAATCGGATCGCCCTCGGCAGCTGGGGCCTCGGCGACCGCCGGTATGCCCATCGCGAGCTGGTGTACCGCAAGATGATGCCCGAAGGGTCGGACTATCAGCCCGTCACGGGCGGTGAGATGGTCTCCCTGCTCGGAAAGGCCGACGCCCTGATGGAAGAGAAGGGCTTGTACGAGACAGAACAGATCGACATTGGTGAAGAGCCGGATCTGGGCAAGGCCGCAGGGACATAGCCGCCGGAGTAGCGGGCTGAGCAGCAAGGAATTTGGGAATTTCACACCAGGCGCTTCAGCGTAATACTATATGGCGAAAAGGGTTGTGACTTCCCGGCACAAAATGGCCGTTCCGATTGGTCGCGCCGCAATTCCTAAGCTATAATGTCAATAGCTCGCAGCGGCCCGGCCTGACTACCCAATGAAAGGCGGGTACGGACATGCGGGCTTTTTTTGTTCCCACATTGATCGCCTCTGTTTTCGTCGCCGGCGTCTGTCGCGACGTCCGCGCTGAGGCCGCCGCCACGCAGCCGGCACAAGCCCGATCGGCCGATGCACAGGACCTCAAGGCCACATGCATTCAGATGAAGGGCTCGGTCGAGTGGGCCCCCCTCGGCACCGACCCCAAGGACCGAGACGCCTGGAAACCCGTCGAGTTGAACGGTAAGTACGGCTCGGGTGTGAAGATTCGCACCGGCATCCGTTCCTCCGCCCTCCTGAAGTTCGGCGATGACACGGTGGTCCAGATCGGCCGGATGACCCTCGCCGCCATTGGCGAGTACTACAAGACCGCCACCACCAAGCGGACGAACATCGGCCTGAACTACGGAACGGTCCGGGCCGGGGTGGCCGAGACCACGGGGCTTCGCAGCGACTTTGAGATCGACTCCCCCGTCGCCACGCTCAGCAAACGTGGGACCTGGGACTTCGAGCTGTGGGTCGAACGCGGCACGGGGCGCTTCCGGGCCACCCTAGCCGAGCGCGGCCTGATCGAGATCCTCCAGAAGAGAACCGGTCGGCGGCAGCGCATCCTGCCGGGGCAGTTCGTCACGCAGGCGATGCTGAATTGGGCCGCGACCGTCAAGTTCACGCGCCAACTCGTCCTGACCGATGCCTTCGCGCAGACGGCGAGCGAACTGATTTCGTACTTCCGGACCAACACCGGTCGAACGGGTCTGTCGCCCGCCGGGACGCCGAGCATGGGTGTGGGGACGAGCCTGACCGGCCAGTTCAAGGTGCAGGGGACGCGAGACGGCCTGCGCATCCCGACGATCAGTCTGATCAACCGTCCCTCCCGTCCGCAACCGCAGGGGCCTCGCTTCACGGGTGACGCCTCCTTCGGCACGGGGACCGTCTTCGGGAACTTCTTTGGTCGATGACTTGCTTACACCGATTGCTTGCGGACCGTCATGTCGAAGTTCTTGATCATCGACTGATACATCCCCACGACGATCATGGAGTAGAACGCGGTCGCCAGGACCACGCCGATCGGTACGAGTGAGCGCGTCATGGCGAGCGTCGCCCCTCCGCGTCGATCGGCCAGGCCTAGTGTTTCGGCGGGGTTCACGATGAGGGACACGGCCGTAAACGGGGTGAACGGTGCGACGACGGCCCCATAGGCATCGCTGACGCCGACCAGACCCCACCCGCACGCCCCGAGCGCGAACGACACGGCGATGATGATCCCCACACTCGTGAGGACGGCCGGCACCGTCCGCCGGAACTGGAGCGACATCTTCAAGCCGAGCACGCACGCAAAGGCCGTGTAGACGACCAGCAGCAGGCCGAGTTCGATACCGGCCTCGATCCACACCACCGAGACGAGCGATCCCGTGGCCAGATCGCCCAACGCAAACGCCGTCAAGCTCAGCACCGGAACGAGGATCAGCGGGATGAGAAAGCTTACCAGCCCCCGGACCTTGCCCCGCAAGATATACGCGCTCGTCAGCGGCGTGCTGAGCAGGAGGTCCATCGTGTTGGCCTCTCGTTCCCGCGTGATGGCCGTCGCCGCGCTGCTCGTGGCCATCAGCAAGATCAGCGCGACCTCCACGATGAACAGCCCCGTCAGCCAGAAGCGGAGCTCCTTTGGGCTCAGCCACCCCCAGTTGCCGAAGTGCGTACCGAGCAGCACGAGGACGCACAAGAACCCCGCGATCACCAGCACGTGCCGCATCAAGCCGCGGCCCGTGAACGAGGCCTTCGTCATGGCCTCGCGCCACGCCACGGGGTTCCGCCAGACGCGCCGCGGTTTGCGCCGCCGCTCGTTGTGCGAGATCGTCCGCCCGAAGCGGCCCGTCAGCCAGGTGAGGAAGGTTTGCTCGCCTTCCCGCGCGCCGCGCCGCACGAACAACATGCTCATGGCGATGATCAACACCGACGCGACCAGCGTCGTGGCGATGTAGCCGTAGTGGGGGGCGGTCAGCAGCTCGTTCATGGGCCACATCGCCGCGGACGCCGGCGGCGGGTCCACCAGCCCGAGGGCGACCTGGAGCGCAAGCAACGGGTGGAACGGCGCCAGCCAGCTCATGCGTTGGCCGTCGACATTGGCGGGGGCCAGGCGACAGCCGAACAGCGTGACCTCCTCCTCTTGCCGCAGCGCGCCGATGCGGTCGGCCTCGCGGAGCCGATCCAATAGCTTCCTTGCCAGCGGTTTGTCCTCGAGTGACGCCTTGACCGCCTTGTCGAGGTTTTCCGGGTCGGCATAGAGGAGGCGGGCGACGCGTGCCGGCCGCGGATTCCCGTCGGCGACCCACGCCTCCATGGCCTTCTGGCGCTCGAGGAACCGTAGGTCGGCCGTCTCCCGGCGGTGCGAGCGCGGGTAGCCCATCGCCCCGACCACGAGCAGGTACAGTGCGATCGCCAGGTAGAACGAGAAGATCGTCCGTCGCGTGCCCACGCGAATCACGCTCAGCGCGATCGCCAGCGATCCCGTCAAGATCGCCGTCGACGCCGCGATGCTCGTGCTCAGCAGGATCTGCCGAAGCGTGACGCCGCCGTACAGCGTGGTCGCGCAGTAGATCGGCACGCTGGCGAGCAAGAGCACCAGCACGAAGAACAGGCGACTCATGAGCGAGCCGAGCACGATCTGCGCGTTGCTCATCGGCGTGCTGAGTAGGATGTTGTACGTCTGGGAATCCTTCTCTTGCGTGATCGCCGCTGCCATGAAGATCGGCGCGAGGAAGCAGATCATCGCGAGCTGCGCGATGCTGACGAATCGAAACACCTGCGTGCTGCCCTTGGCCAAATCGTCCAGGCCCACGCGCCCCGGCATGAAACTCACCAGCCCGACGAACATCACGAAGAAAAGCACGGACAGGAAGCTCAGTCGAATCCACAGGTGCCGCATGCGACGGCTGCCCCCCTGCAAGACCCGCACGAAGATCGGGTTGCCCGGCAGGAGCCGCCACGCCCACGTCGAGATGTTCTGTTGGAGGAGCGACATGGGCTATTGGACGATCCCCTTGGTCAGCCGCATGAAGGCCGTCTCGAGGTTGATCTGCTCCTCGCGAAACTCTCGAAGCTTCAGCCCCTTCGCGAGCAACGCCGACGCGACGAAGCTGTAGTCCTCCCGCCCCTCGTCGAGCTCGACCGTCAGCACGCCGTTGTCCTCCTCGACCTGCTTGACGCCCTCCGTCGCTTGGAGGATCCGGCTGGCTTCCGCCTGCCGATCGAAGACGGAGACGTGGACACGCAGTCCGATCCGCGCGCGTCGGACGGCCTCCTCGATCGACCCGTGGAAGAGCAGCTCGCCGCGCTCGATGATGCCGACCGTGCTGCACAGCTCGGCCAGCTCGTGCAGGATGTGCGAGCTGATGATGATCGTCTTGCCCATCCGCTTGAGCTCTTTGAGCAGCTCGCGGATCTCGATCCGCGCCCGGGGGTCGAGGCCGCTCGCCGGCTCGTCGAGCAGCAGCACCTTCGGATCGTGCAGCAGAACGCGGGCGATGCTCAGCCGCTGCTGCATCCCCCGGCTGAGCGAGTCGACCAGCGCGTCCGCCCGGCTGGTCAGGTCCGTCAGCTCCAGCACGTCACCGACCACGCGCTGGCGCTTGGCCCCGGCGATGTTGTAGGCCGAGGCGAAGAACTCCAGGTACTCCTGCACGACCATGTCCTCGTACGCGCCGAAGAAGTCCGGCACATAGCCGATCAACGGGCGAATCTTGCGGGATTCATACCCGATGACGTGTCCGCAGATCCGGGCTTCCCCCCACGTGGGCTGGAGCAGCGTCGCCAGGATCTTGATCGTCGTCGTCTTGCCGGCACCGTTCGGGCCGATGTAGCCGAAGCACTCGCCCTCCTCGATCTCCAGGCAGAGGTTGTTCAAGGCCAACAGCTTGCCGTAGCGTTTGGTCAGGTTGATCGTCTCGACGATCACGCGCCCGTCCTCCTCTACCCGTCCAACCCGTGGAGCGGAACGAAGAAGCGATACATCGTATGCGCCCGTTCTTCGCCTTCGTCCGGCTCGACGTCCTCCCAATCCTCTTCGTCGCCGCCGGTGGGTCGGACCTCCAATCGCACCGGTCCGGGGTCGTGTGCGAAGCCGATGACCACGGCCGTTTCCCTCGTCATGAGGTGCGTTCGATCCAAGTGGAGCCCCTGGCTTCGATTCAGCTCTACGTGCCTGTCCCTTCTACCGATCATCTCGTCGAATTCCTCGAGCGTCGTGAGGAGCATGAGGGCCGTGTGGTACGTGCCCATCTCGAACCGAGGCTTCTCCTTCTCCTCTCCCCAGCCGAGCCCCGTCCCGACCGAGAACCTGGAGGCCCAGGTGGACTGCCTGTCGGACAGGCGGGGCCACTTGAGCCGGTCTTCCGGTTGGATCCGGAGCTCGTCTGCCTTTATGGCTCCCTCGCCGTGGGGCAGCCTGCCGATCTCGAAGAGGTAGATCTGGGTGTCGCGTCCCATCCCGCCGATCCGATCCGTCCTCGGCAGGAGCAGCCAGCAGTCGACCAGGTCGAAGCCCAGGTCGTTGCGGAGCCAACTCCGTCCGCTCAGACGACCCGTAGCGTCCACTTCCAGCATCGCCCCAAACCCACCCTTCAGCGTGCCGAACCAGCAGCCCTCGAACCGCTTCAACGTGCCCCGGATCGCCACGGACTCCAACATCGCCCGGCCGGGACGAAGGAAGTACGTGTCCGGCGCAACGTAGCTCTGAGCCAGGTCCATGCGGTTCGAGGCCAGCGGCTTGAGGAAGCTGCGATGACGGGCGGAGCCCTCCGCCCTCTCCCCCGAAGCCACTCGAACATCGAGATCCACGTGGGTGCTGGTCTTCAAGCCGAAGTAGCCGACGCCCTGGTACTCCAGCGGGCCTCGGTTGTTCGCCGGCACCGAGACGTCCACGATGCAGGTTTGCCGCAACCGGGTGCCGAAGCCCCGCACCGTTTGCACCGCCACGACACCCAAGACGCTGCAGCAGAGCGCGACCACCGCGAACGCCGTCCAGCAGTGCTCCAGGGCGTTCCGATTCCGCAGCCATCCCCAGGTCGCCAGCGATGCGAGCAGGATGTACGCGCCCACGAGCAGCACGACCAGGATCAGGAATGAGCCGCCGACGGCCTCGAAAGCGATGATGCCGTGCATGTGGTCGTACAGATCGGCCTGGCCCATCCAGCCGACCTGCTTCTGCTCCGGGCCCTTGGCTTCCTCCAGCAACCCGAGCGATGCCTTGTAGAATCGCTCCTGGCCTGCCTGGTCCGTGATCTGGAAGAGATCCCGCAGCTCCCCCGCGACGAACACCACCAGTCCGCTACCCCACCGCCATCGTACGATGCTCGGCAAGCCCAGCGCATCCTCCCGGCACCACACGACGGCGCCGGGTTTGCCACGCACGTCCGCCACCGTGATCGGCGGGACGTACATGGGCACGCTGCCGGTCCATCCGCCGGGACGGAGGAATTTGCTCCACGCCTGAGGAAGCTGCTCCACCGAACGCGTGCCGGAGCCCGTCACCGGGAGAATCGTTCCGAGCGGTGACGCCTCCAGGGATTCGAACGTTCGGCCGGCCGCCAGCACAAGCGTTCCCCCCGCGCGGACGTACGTGATGAGGGCCTGGATCTGCTGCGGCGAGAGACGATCGACCTCGGGCCGATCCCAGATGATGGCCTGCGCGCCGCGCAGACTGAACCACCGATCCGGCAGGTCCTCGGGCCGAAACCGACTGATAAGCAATGGACGTCGAAGCTTCTTCTCGTTCGCGTCCGACAGAAGATCAAGCCCGGACAGCGGCCGCGACGACAGGTCGATCACCAGCGTCGTCTGCTCGTTGATCGGCATGACCTGCGGCGCCGGGAGGGCCTGTTGCACCACGCCCGATGCGCTGTGAATGGGAACGCTTCGGCCGTCTTCGTCGATGAGGCTGATGAGGAACGCGCCCGCCGTGTTGGGGCGGTTCGCGATGAAGTCCAGGCGGTAGGGGCGCTCTTCGCCGCCGGCCGTCAACGTGACCACCGATTCGGCCACGATAACGTCGCCGTCCTTGTCGCGTTGGCGCAAGACGAGGCGGGCGTTGAGGTGCTCGTCGCCCGAGTTCTTCAAGGAGACCAGCGCCGGACACCAGTAGCCCGGCCGGAATGCGTCGGCCCCCCCGCAGGGGAAACCTGTATGCCGGACCTTGCCGGAGACGCGAACCTCCGCCGCGGCGACCGCACACGTCATCGCCAAGACCGCAACGACCAGGCTGTCGCGCCGCCGGCCCGCCCGCATATCAAGATATACCCTCGGAGATTCCACGGGGTTCAACCTCTTCCACCCTTTGGTCGCTGACCCCCAAGGAATTCTACACAGGCGGAAAAACAAGAACAACCGACGCCACGAGAGCCGGATTGTCACGGCTATGTGCCCCAAACGCACCGGTCACTTCGGCACCGGTCCGTCCTCGCCGTGGCCTCAGCGTCGAGGCGAAGAAACAACCCACCCGCATGATTGGTAGACGTGGAAATGGGTTACCTTGTTAGCCCGTTGGTGTATCGAAGCTATGCCGTTCCGGCCTGTTGACTTGTGGGCTTCTCGACGTGCTTGCCCCGGGCCCTCGTCTCAATCGCCGCCGTGCGCTGCTATCTCGACTTGTGGACGTGTTGATGTTTCGACTTGTTCCAAGTCCCGGGTCCCGGATCCCTGCTGTGCTGAGCCCCGAACCCTGAACCCCGAACCCTGCCGTCCTACCTCCCAAAGCACACTACCCGCCCGTCGCTCGTGCTCAGGTACAACTGATCGTTGGCGGCGATCAGGCCGTCGTAGACGGGCACGGCCTTCAGACGTCCGATCTCTGCGAGCTTCTTTCCGTCGGACACGCGGAACGCCCAGAGGAGCGACCCCTTGCGCCCCTCGAACGCCGCCGCCGGGTCGTCGGGCGGTACGACGTCCGGCGGGCCGGCGACGAACAGCGTATCGCCCGCCAGCACCATCGCCCGCACGCGAATCGGGATGAAGGTCGACCACTTGTCCTTCTTCTTCTTCGTGCCTTTCATGTTCTCCAGTGGCTGCGCGAACAGGCGATAGCCCTCTGTCCCTGGGATGAACCCGCGCCGAACCCGAACGTTCTGCGTGAGCACGTGCACCCCGTAGAGCGTGTCGTCGTTGAAGACCAGGAGCTGGCCGTAGGCGGGCACCCTCCCCATCTTCCGGTCCCAGCCGGGCCATCGGCCGCCGTAGGTCCAGTACGTCCCCTCGTTGTACGAATCGTCGAGGAACCCGCGCGTGGCGATCAGCCGCTCGCCGCTCGAGCCTCGCCTGACGGCCGCGTCGTAGACCCGCCATCCGCCGCCTTCCTTGCTCTTGTTCTGCATGGGCGCCGGCACCCGCTTCAAATCGCTCCGGAACCTCTCCTGGTGCAGGTACAGGTCCGACCCGTCGCTGACCAGGATGGTGGTCTTGGCCCCGTCGATGTATCCCGCCCCGCCGGTATCCTTGAACGGGTCGGGCCAGGGACCGTCCAGACGGTTCGTGTGCAGGACCTCTCCCGTCCGTGGATCCAGACCATACACGTAGATTCCACCGTCGAGATACGACGACCGCCCGGCTGTGAAGTACACCACCGGTCGCGGCGGCTTGACCGTCACGTCATCCTGGACGAGCACGCTCCCGTGCACGGGCCAGGCCGATTCCACCTGTCCGTAGGCGCCGACCCGTCGATCACGCGGGGCGGCCCGGAACCGCCAGACCTCGGCGCCGTCCGAGGCCCGCAGACAGTACACCCAGCCGTCGGCCGAGCCGAATAGGACGAGATCGCCGTGCACGGTCGGCGGCGAGTCCACGCGAGCGCCGGCCGTGTAGCTCCAGAGTTTCCTTCCATCGCTCGCATCGAGCGCGTGGACCGTATGTGCGTCCTTCGCGGCCACGAGCAGCCTTCCGCCGGCCACCACCGGCGGCGTGATCGCGCCGCCCAACTCCGCCTCCCACGTTCGTCCCGGGTTGGTCGGGACCTTCGCCTTCGTACTGCCGCTCCGCCGCGGATCGTGGCGGTGCATCGGCCAGTCA
>CAZKCX010000186.1:0-10618 GCA_964550865.1 uncultured Planctomycetales bacterium | reverse complement strand
GAGGCGATCGCCTCGGCGAGTCGAGACATGACGGGTGGGACGGTCACGGTAGATTGGATGCCGAACGGTCCTGTCTCGCCGGATCCGCTCGTCATGGACGCCGGCGGCACGTTCGCAATGACGATCTACCAGAGCGACGGGCACATCGGTGCGTCGGATACGTTCGTCCTCGAGGACTGCGACCTGTCCAATACGACCAGCGTATGGTTCTCGCTTTCAGGAATCGCGCGTGGAGGGTTCTCGCCTGGCGATATCCGTCTTAGCGATTTCGAACAGCCGACGGAAGGCCATATCGGTTCGGGTGGTGATAGTTCCGTTCTCAGCGACGTGTACTTCCAGGGATCCCTTGCTATCACGGGCGCCCTGACAACGACGTGGACGACCACGGGTTGGGCGGGCGAGCTCCAGCCCGTTGGCTTGAGCTTCTCTACCTCGGCCTCCGCGAGCGAGACACTCGCAGTCTTCCTCACCGCGGGGTACGCGTGGGAGCACGGGATCCCCGACATCTCGCAAACCGTCACGTTGGACATCGTCATCGACGTGATCGGCACGGCGCATCTCGTTCCCGACCCGTCGCTCGTCGGCGTCGCGGCGCTCGGCATCGGCGGCGCAAGCGCCTGGCTGCAAAGGAGGAGAACCTGACCAACTTGTCGCATCTGAATTCCGCTGCTCGAGTGAGGTAGGGTGCGTCTTGACGCACCACAGCGTCTACAGTTTGCTGTTTGTGGAGTGCGGCAGTTTGCCGAGGGGTTCCACAGGAACGCCCCAAACTGCTGAGGCGTCTTTCTGAAACGCCCGGCGGCCTTGACGCCGCAAACCTCTCAGAGCCGGCTTGTTCTGAGCCCAGGCGTTTTCCATGGCTACGCAAACAACGGCGCGGCCATGCCTCGCGCCGCCCTCATCCTGCTGTGAGGCCTGAAGGGCCGAGACAGAATAGCCAGGGGTGAAGTCCGCCGCCGAGGCGGACGAAACCCCTGGAATCCCGCGACCATGAAGACCGAGCCCTGAAAGGGCGGAATGCGGTACGCAAAGTATCGCGCCCCGTCAGGGCTTCGATGATCGAGGGGCACGCCTACCGGGGGTTACGCTTCGCTCCACCCCCGGCTATTGTATCTTGCCCCTTTGGGGCATCGTCGAGTTCGTTGCTTCTTCTGACTCATGGGCAACATGCCCATGCTATGTGCCAGCTTTGAATCAGGTGCGTCAAGACGCACCCTACCAACTCATGGGCAAGATGCCCATGCTACGTGTCGACCTCGAGGAATCTGATACCTCAAGACGCACGCTACTTGCTCAGACCCTTTCCCTTGAAGCCTGAGGTCTGAGGCCTCCGCGCACTCCGCACGCCTCCGAGGGGCCGCTCGCGTGCATTCGGCTTGTCAACGGGCGTCGTCCTTGACGCTCCGGTACGGCCTCTTGCCCAGCATCAGCCCGCCCTTGGCGTCGCCGCCCCTCCAAAGGTCCCACTTGGCGACCGCATGACGATCGAAGAACCCGTGGAGTCGCTTGCGAAGCTCGGCCTGCTTCGCGCGGTGCGGCTCCTTGTCGGCGAGGTTCAGCCGTTCGCACGGATCGCTCTCGAGATCGTACAGCTCGCGCGGCGGCTCGCCGAGCCGCTCGACGTACTTCCATCGCCGCGTCCGGATCGCGCGGACGTTCTCGAACTCATAGAACACGACGTCATCCCACTCGGCGTTTCCATCGCGGCCCCTCAGGATCGCGTCGAAGCGCCGGCCGGGCGAGGGTGGGTCCTTCGGCATCTTCTTCGCCAGCCCGAGATAGCCCAGCAGCGTCGGCAGCACGTCGTAGCCCGCAACCATGCGATCGCACGTCGACCCGGCCCGGATCTTGCCCGGATGCCGAACGATCAGCGGGATGCGCATCGTCCAGTCGTAGGCCGTTAGGGGCCGTGTGTGGTCACCCATGCCCCAGAACCCGCAATGGCCTCCCGCGAGTCCCTGGTCGCCCATGAAGACGAGGAGCGTGTCGTCCTCCAGGTCCAGGCGCTGCAGCGCGGCCAGCACCTCGCCGACGCCGTCGTCGACCGCGCTGACCTCGGCCGCATACTTCCGCATGGAGACAGGGTTGTTGATCATCTTGCGGTTGTTGTGCAGCCACGGGTGGGGCTCCTCCCGCGGGAAGCAGCGCAGCGCCTTGTCGGCGTAGTACGCGGCATGCCGACTGGCCGAGGGGCTGTACATGCTCCGCCCGAGTCCATACGGGCCGTTATAGGCCAGCAGCAGGAAGAAACGCCGGTCCCTGTTCCGCTCGATGAACTGCACGCCCCGCCGCGTCCAGTACGGCGTGATGTGCCCGGGCTGCACGGTGATCTTGCCGTCCTCGATGACCTTCTGATCGACGAACGCCGTGGTGTGGCCCTCGGGCTTGGCGACCCAGTGGGTGAATCCCTCCTGCGGCTTCATGTGATCGCCCAGGTGCCACTTGCCGACCAGCCCGCACACGTAGCCGGACTCGCGGAGGATCTGCGGCAACGTATCGAACTCGGCGATCGTGCTGTAGGCCTTCGGCCCGAACATGACGTCCTTGTTGATGTACTTGTGCACGCCGTGCTGCGAGGGCATCAGGCCCGTGAGGAGGGTCGCACGCGTGGGCGAGCAGACGGCGTTGTTGGCGAAGGCCTGCGTGAACCGCATGCCCTGCGATGCCAACCGATCGATGTGCGGCGTGCGGATCTCCTCGTTGCCGTAGCAGCCGAGCGTCCACGGGCTGTGGTTGTCCGTCAGGATCAGGACGAGGTTGGGTCGGCCGCGAGTTTGGGACGGCTCGGCCCAGACCGTCGAGGCGTGCAGCATCGTCGTCGTGAGGGCCACACTCAGCGAGACGCGGAGGGATCTCTTACGGTTCACGGTTTCACCTCGGTATTCTGCGCATAGCTCCGGGACCGGCCGCCCCGGGGATTCGCTCAGACGCCGGCTGTTCGAAGTGTACCCGATGCCTTCGACGCGGTCAGGCCTTGTTTGGCCGGTTCTCGTCCGCCGCCCGGCGGAAGACCCATGTGCTGGACACCGCAGAGTTGATCAGCGTGCCCGCTTATAGTCCCAGAGGCGCTTGAGGTGCTTGAGGTAGTTGAGCTGCTCGCGGAGCGTCAGCTTGCTCTTGCCGTGCCTGCGGTTCGCGAAGTGGATGGGCACCTCGCGAATGCCCCCGCACCGGCACTTGACGATCAGCTCCAGGCCGATCTTGTAGCCGATCGGACTCAGCTCATCGGCCCGCGCGAAGACCTCGCGCGGCAGCGCGAAGAAGCCCGCCATGGGGTCCTTGACCGACGTAAAGGGCCTGGCCAACGCGGTGGCGATCTTGCTGTTCAGCCATCGGAGCGGGCCCCATCCCTCTTCCGTGCTGCCGCCGGGTACGTATCGGCTCCCGATCACGAATTCGACATTCGGCTCGTTCAGGGCCTCGAGCAGACGGGGAATCGCCGACGGCGGGTGACTGAGATCGGCGTCCATGCAGACGAGGTGATCTCCTCGCGCCTCGGCGAAGCCTCGCAGCACGGCCGAGCTGAGGCCTCGCTCCTCGATCCGGGTGATGAGCGTGACGGGATGCCCCTGCTCGGCAAGCGGGGGGACGGCCTGGTCCGTGCCGTCGCGGCTGTTGTCGTCCACGATGATGACCTCGTAGGCGATGCCGGCGAACTGCATGGTCTCTGCGATGTCTTGGATTAGCTCGGGGAGGTTCTCGGCCTCTTTGTAGGTGGGCACGATGATGGAGACGAGTCCGCGACCTGTGCGGTCATCTGATCCGTTGGATGCGTTCATCCGCTTCGAGTCTTTGCGCTAAGGTCGCGGACAGAGGGGTCCAAGCACGCCGGACACGTGAGGAGGGAGGCCCCGCATGGCCTTCGACTTGGACCGACGCCGGCTCCTTCCGGCGACAACCAGACAGTCCGGACCTATACCAGATGCCCCCAGGGCCCGCAAGAACGGACGCGGTCGGGGGTGGTCGGCCTTCGTGGACACCGCACCACACGGCGTATGGTGAAGCCCCGGCGCGTTCGCTAAGCTGCCTGCAAGAATCTTTGGAGAGTCGGTGAAACCTGGGTGGCCCACCTCTTCAGAGGTTGGGGACACGAATCCCCGGTCGAATTTGTGTCTCCCACGGCTAAAGCCATGGGCCACCCGGATACAGGGCTCTTCTGACGCACTGTTCAGTCTTTCTTGAAGGCCGCATAAAATCCCCCGGGGAGGTCGGCATGTCCACCATTTCCGTCGCCGCGATGGTCGCGGTCTTCGTACCGATCGGTTCCCCGAAGGAGCCGGCGACTTCGTCCCTCTCGTTGCAGATCCGCCAGGGCGTGGTCACGGGTGTTCGCCTGATCCGGGCGGGGGAGGGTTGGGACGGTCTGCCTGCCGCGGCCCTGACGGGCATCCGCCGGACCGGGGACCGCACGCTGCTCAACGATTCGGCCTGCTCCCGCACCCAGCGGACACCGAGCGGACCGCGAAGCGAACTCACCTGGAACGAAGAGACGGAGGCATCGCGCGTCGCGACGCGCTTCAGCCCGCAGCGTGACGGCGACGTGATGGTCGTGCAGCGCGCGTCCTCCGCGTCACCCGGCGTCGTGGGCGTGCAATGGGGGCTCGTCGTACCGGTCTCGTTCGAGATCCTGGTGCCGGGGCACAGCGGCATGCGCTTTGACAAGGACACCCATCACTTTCCCGAGAGGTTTGAGTACCCCATCGGCTGGGAGGCGCAGTTCATCCTCGTCCAGGGTAGGCGCGGTGGCCTCCTCGTCCATGCGGAAGACGATGCCGAGCGCTTCAAGGCGCTGCACGTGAAGCGCGAAGCAGACCGTTGGCTGATCGGCTTCGAAACGCGTTGCACCGCGCCCTTCGAGCCCGTCCAGGAGACGACGTCGGTCCGTTGGCGGCTGCACGCGTATGAAGGGCAGTGGCTTGTCGGCGCCGCCGCGTACCGAACATGGGCGGCCGAGGCGTTTGGTCTGAAGCACATCGAACAGCGGCAGCCGAGTTGGGTGCGCGACATCCGGTTCTTCGTCATCTCGGGGCTGAGCCCGAAGCTGCTGGAACCCCTCGCCAAGCGGGTCGATCCGCGCCGCACGATGATCTACGTCCCCGGCTGGCGAGAGGATCCGTACGATCGCGACTACCCGGACTACACGCCCCGCGACGGCTTCGCCGAGCAGGTCGCGCGGGCCCGCACGATGGGCTTCCGCGTCATGCTCCACGTCAACTACTTCGGCGTCACGCCGGAGAACCCGCACTACGAGCGGATGAAGCGGTATCACTGCCGGGATCCGTTCACGAAGCAGTTCCTCTACTGGGACTGGCAACGCGCCAAGCCCCCGATCAAGTTCGCCTACATCAACCCGGCCGCGAAGGCGTGGCGGACGCTGTTCGTTCGGCTGATGGTCGAGCTGTGCAAGCGCGTCCGACCGGATGCGCTCCACCTCGACCAGACCCTCTGCATCTTCAACCACGCCGGGGGACCCATCGACGGCATGAACATGATGCAGGGCAACCTCGCGATCCACCGGGAGCTGCGCAAGGCCCTGCCGCACGTCGCCCTATCCGGCGAGGGTCTCAACGAGATCACCTGTCGGCACGAGGCCTTTGCCCAACGCCACGTCTACGGCATCCATCACGCCGACAGGGAGTGGAACGCCCGGCTCGTCGCGCTGGCGCACCCGGTGAGCAGTGCGATGCTCACCCCGCACACGACGCTCTACGGCTATCTTGGCATGGCCAACCCGGAACCCACCGACTACTACTTCGCCTGGCGAACGGCCTACGAGAAGTTCGGCGTGATCCCCACGCTATCCCATCCGTCAATCGACCAAATCACGGACCCGCATCCCATCGTGCGGGTTCTGTTCGAGGAGGCGCGGTGGTTTCAGCAGTACAGGCCGTTGCCGGATTTCGCGCCCGGCTGGGACCGGCAGATGCGGTTTCGCTATCGCATCGCCGGAGGCGGTCGGGCGGCCTACCGCGACGAGGCCTACGGTGTGGGTCTCGTCCAACTCTCCCCGAAGGAGCGGACGGTCTCGCGACGTATCACGGGCGTCTCTGCCGTCGCGCTGCCCGGTACGATTCCCGGCTGGCGGGCGTTTGACGGCGAGCGACTGATCGGCCTCGACCCCGCGCGGTCGTATGTCTACATCGATCGACCGCGCGATCCGAACGTGTTGCACGTCAGATCATTGCCCGAACAAACGGGCGTGCGTCGCGTCTCCGTAGCCGACCGCCATGCCGAGATCGCGTTGGAGGATCACGTGGCGGAGGTGTGTCGCCTGTGGGACTTTCGCGGGACGGTCAGGGCAGGCGAGCGTCTGCGGGACGGCACGGTGAACGAATGCGACGGTTGCCGGTTCTCCTCGCCCGCGGGCACCAACGTCCGCCCCGATGTCGAGGGCATCTTCGCGCACCCGCCGTGGCGGGCCGATCGCGTTCCGCAGAAGGGCTCTACCGAAGGAGGCGGGCTGGGCACGGCCTGGGTCGAGTTCGACGTGATGCTTCCGTCGGAACGGCCGGCTCGGCTCGAGACCGGTGCGAAGCTCCGCGGCGATCGCGCCGCCAAGGAGAGCGACGGCGTGACGTTCCGCGTGTCGGTGATGCGGAGGGATGCGGCCGAGTCCGAACCGCTACGGGTCGAGAAGCACGTCAAGTCGGACGAACCCGTGCCGCTGTCGCTCGACCTCGCGCGGTTTCAGGGCCGATCCGTGACCGTCCGACTGGAGACCCACCCCGGACCCACCGGTAACGTCACGTTCGATTGGGCGATGTGGCATCGACCACGGATCGTGTCGGCGCGGGAGCGGCGCGGCACGTTGGTCGTCGCCGGCTCGCGACCGATCCTCACGGCGGTCTCGGCATGCGGCGAACCGGGATTGCGTGACAAGCCTGCGTCGAACGCCTACACGCTTGAGACCGGGCTCAACAGCTCCACGTATCTGCTCTTCGAATCCCCGAGCGAGGTTCGCGTGCCGGCCGACCTCTGGCGGCTTCCCTTCGACCACAGGCTCGTGCTCCGCGATGGCTCGGAGCAGGAGCCCGTCGGCTTCCTACGGGCGAAGATCGACGCGACGACGCTTGCCGGCACGCGTCGGGAGGGTCTGTTCGCTCATCCCCCCAGTCACGGCCAGATGCGAATCGACTTCCTGCTCAAGCTCCCGGACGCACCGCTGCGCCTCGCGGGCTTCGCCGGCATCCGCGACGGCTGCGACAGCACCTCCAACGGAGTGGGCTTCCGCGTGGCCGTCAACGGCCGGGACCGGTGGGCCGAGAACGTCCAGCCCGACGACAGGTGGGTGCCGTTCGACATCCTGCTGGCCGACTACGCCGGCCAGGCCACCGTCGTGACGCTGGTCACCGACGCCCTGGGAAGCTACATCTGCGACTGGGCCCAGTGGGGCGAGCCTCGGTTGGTCCCAGCGGCCGAGTAGCCGCCGCACATCCGGCTTGCCGGCTCGGCCGTCCGCTTCTGTGCAAATGCCTCATCCCAGCGGTACGTCCGATAATCTGCGTCGGCCCTGGTACTGCATTTCAGAAGTATCGCGAGTATATGCCCGAGCCGCTTGTGGCGAGCGAAGTCGAGCCGCCGCATTCATCCGGCGAGGCCGCGCGGCATGAATGCCGCGGGTCGGGCGGCGATAGTGGCGGGTGCGGTCCTGTCCATAGTCGCACGACTTGTGAAACGCAGTTCTAGTCGCCCTGTCAAGCCTGCCCACCTCATGGGGGGTATCAGGCCGTTTCGTGCTCGGGAGGGTGATACAGCTGTCTCAAGGGAATCGACAACCCGTTCGCATTGCTTGCCTTGCCTCTCTTGGCGACCTCCGGAAGTGGTTCTGATAATATGGGATAACTTGGGAAAGTAGGTAGGTCTTAGGTGCCGATAACCCACTACGAGAGCACGCCTCGGGTACATCCTGCCCGGGCGGAGGTCCGTACCTATGGCTTTGGTGGTCAACGGCATCGCAGCGCTACCCCAGCAACGGGCCGGCGTGGGCAACGCGCCGACATTGGCGGCGCGTGCTGCGCTCCTACCGGCGCCGGCGGCCTTGGCGGTGTATCTCGTTATTTTCCAGAGTGTTCCAGTCCTGGTCACCGCAAAGGCGGTCGGGATATTCCTGCCCCTTACGACGCTTGTGGGCTATGCAATCCAGCGGTTGGCGCTTCGAACACAGGTCGAAGGGGCCTTCGCGACCGTTGTCTCATCTCTCCTGCTTGGCTCACTGGCGACGCCCCTGATCTGGTACGTGTTCTGCGCGTTGAGGATCGGATGGCTCGTAGTCCCTTCGGGCGTTGCGTTGACGATGGGGGTGGCGGTCTTGATCCTCCAAGACCGACGGGCGAGCAGCAAGGACGCCATTCATCTGTCCGGCTCGGATGCGGTGGCCGTGTGGGTGGTGTTGGGCGTCATGGTCTTGTGGGCGTGGGGCCTGGGCGTCTTCGGGATGCGGGACGGCCGGCTCCACTTCCTGCCGTACACCGATCATGTCCTGCACGTCCTCCTGATCGGGGAGTTGGGACGAGGCATCCCGCCGGAGACCGTCCCGTTCATCTCCGGGGCCGAACGGTGGGCCTATCACCAAATGCCCGACGTGTGGGCCGAACTCCTGCGGCGGGTCACGGGCACTGACGTGACGACCGCCTACTTCGGATTGGCGCTTTCACTGCGGTATGTCCTGGTGGGCCTTGCGGGCTATCTGGTGCTCGCGCGGCGTTTCGGTCGGCCGGCAGCCATCCTCGGGGTCCTCAGCCTGTTCTGCATCGTGGGCATTCCAGGCCGCATGCTGGGTGTGACCTGGTTCCAGACGTATTTCCGCGACAGCTACCCGACCGCCTTCGGCCTGGTTGGCGTCTTCCTGGCCTTCTACTACGTTTCGCTCGCGGACACGCAGCGCTATCACGGAGGGCTTCTGCTCGCCTCGGCCGTGTCGGTGGGCCTGCTGTGGTGCAAGGCGAACTTCGCCGTGGCGGTCGCTCCGGCGGTGGCGGTCGTGGTCGTGGTGGTCCTGATCGGCCGCCGGGATTTTCGCTGGCTCGCGGTCTGTCTGGGTGTGATGGCCTTGCTGTCGGGCGTCCGATTCTGGGAGCTTTCGTCCGCCGACATGCGAGGGACGTTCGTCTTCGCACCGTGGGCGTTCGTGGACTTCCTATGGCAAACGCAAGGCACGTGGTGGGGGATCGGCGTCGTTTCCGCCGTGATCAACAAGACGATTGTACCGACGATTGATTCGCTGCCGGCGGTCCTGGCCTGGCCGGCGAAGCTCGCCTTCCACCTGCTTTACCGATTCCACCTCGGGTTGATCGTCGTGCCGTACCTGGTCTACCGTTTCCGGCGTGACCGCGACCAGGAAGGCGTGCCGGCGTTTGACGCCCTCTTCTTGCTCGTGTTCGTGGTCGGCGCGATCGGGTTCGTCCTCTTGCCGATTCAGAAGGGCATGACCGGCAATGTGTCGATCCACATCGTCTTCCTGCTGCACGCACTGCTGCTGATGGCAATCGGGCCGGCGCTGATCGATCTGGGTCGTGCGGCGATTCATCGCAGAAGCAAGAAGGCCATCGTTGCGTCTCTAGCGGCATTCGCCGTCCTCGGCATGAACGTCCACTCGCTGTTCGCCCTCACGGCCGAAGACGCCCAGGCCGGCAAGCCCGTGAATGAGGGTTTGTGTGCCGCCTCGCGATGGATCGCGAACCACACACCCAAGGACGCGGTCATCCTTCACCCGGACTACCACCAGGAACACACCGCGACCGCTCTCCTGGCGGAACGACGGGTCGTACTCGACTTCGGTCCCTGCTGGGCCCGGCAGGGCATGTGCGATGTGAAACGGATGATGACGGAGTTGGATCGCTTCTATGCGGGCACGGACGCAGCCTCGACGCGGGCCGTGCTGGATCGATACGACGTGGACTACGTCGTCGTGAACCACGCCGAGAAGGGGCAATGCCCGAATGTCACCTTGCTGACGCGTGCGTTCCGGATGGATGACGTGGCGGTGTATCGCGTCGAGCGACCCGCCGTGAAGGCCGGAGCACACTCGAGCGGACTATGAGTCATCTTACGGCGGACATACCGACCCGAGGATTGCAGGCGGACTTCCCTGCGGAGACAAGGTCCGCACATCGGCCGTCCGTTCGAGCTTGGATGCGAGAACGCGTCGGTGCGGCATCCCTTTTGGCGTGCCCGCTCGTGCTGACGGTTTTCCTCGCGATTCGTTACGGCGTGAGTCCATGGGCATGTCTGCGGGTGATGTTCGGGCTCTATGCCCTGTTCCTCGTGCCGGGCTATCTGATCCAACGATTCGTCTTCGCATGGCGCGGCGCGACGACGTTCGAGACGGCCGTCGCCTCGCTGCTCCTCGGCACGTTGGTTTCGCCGGCGCTCTGGTACGCGTGCTGCATCGCGGGGGTGTCCCGGGTGTTCGTGTTCGTGATCGTCGTCCTCGCTGTCGCAACACCGCTTGGGCTCGGCTGGCATCGAGATCTGGCTAGGCGCGTGCGGGTCTTCGTGTCGCGCGAAGAGGCGCCGATCGTCTTGGGCGTCACGCTCCTGGCGGTTCTGTGGAGTCTGCGGCTCGACCTCGTCAGCGTCCGCGGCGATGGCGTCGTCGTGCTCCCGCACAACGATCACC
>CAZKCX010000185.1:0-10656 GCA_964550865.1 uncultured Planctomycetales bacterium | reverse complement strand
AATTGCCACGCGCCGAACGGACGCCGCACAAGCGCAAGCCCCGATGGATCTGGTCGAAAGATCCGAGGCGGAAGCGAAGGGTCCGAAGAGTCTCAAGGGCGCGCCCACCCAAGTCAAGCAGCCTCCCACCCGAGAGGCTCCCTTGCGGCGCAGCGGTCTGCACCGGCGGCACAAGCCCGCCCTCGCCGACGTGTCCAAGGACGAACTCGTCACGGTGGTCATCACGATCGACCAGGCCAGGCCGTAATCGCTTTCGAGAGTTCCACGAAGGGCAAGCTCTCTAGGCACGGATCGCGCGGTGCTCGATGTAGTCCGGTTGCCACGTTCCCAATTCGGCCGTCTCGGCCGCGCGGAGCTGGGGCAGCGGCTCGTCGGTCTTCGCCAACGGCGTCTGCTCTCGTGCGAGGCGCTGTTGGTTGAGGATCTCCAGGCCGACCATGTCGACGGCGACGGGGTCGATCCCCGCGAGGATCCCTCCGTGGGCCTCGAGGTTTCCGCCGCTCGGTTCATAGGCGGGCTCGGGCGCGGTCCGCAGGGCGTTCATCAGGTGCAGGCGAAGCTTTGCACGCAAGATGGGAGCCCCGACGATGTCGGCCACATAGGGCGTGCAATGCTTGCCGGGCTTGAGGACGCCTCGCTCGGGAACGGGCTCGGTGTTCGCGTGGAAGAACGCCGGATGTCGAACCATGGCATGGCTCAGGTTCTTCAGGCAGCCGCTCATGCCGGCGATGGGATTGGCCTTGAGGAACGGGACATTGATGAGGGCCGTCACCTGATCGAGCACGGCCGCGAACTGATCGATGCCGCTGCCGAAGTCCGTATTCTCGCTGCGCCATCCGCTCCGCACCGGCTGCGTCTTGAACTTGGGGACGAGATACGAACTGGCTTCGATCAGAACGATCCTCTCGGGGGGATAGCCGGCGGCCATCAGGGATAGCAC
Source organism: uncultured Planctomycetales bacterium (assembly GCA_964550865.1). GTDB lineage: Bacteria > Planctomycetota > Phycisphaerae > UBA1845 > JAFGLZ01 > JAFGLZ01. Next base: position 9,716 of record CAZKCX010000185.1, on the reverse strand, counting down.
GAGCTGCCGCACGAAGGGATCATTCGTGCCGATGCCCGTGGCGCCGGAAGAGTTGAACTTGAGCCCGATCACGTCGTCCGGCGTCAAGAGGCTGTGCCACGCATCGTTGTCGGTTTCCTCATTCGTGACATGCCGGATCGCCAGGCCGATCATCTCGGCGAGCCTGCGCTCGTAGATGCTGACCCCGCTGACGACCTGTGGCGAACGGACCTCCACGACGAGCGATTTCGAGATCGATCCCCAATCCTCCAGGGAGGGCTTGGAGCTGCTGCCGCTCTCGATCCGGGCCACGGCTTGATCTCCCGCGTTCTGGCCGGCGGAAGGTACGGGCTGCGCCATCGCGCGACGCGCGCAAAGCCCCGCCCCACTGCACCCAAGATACGTCATGAAATCGCGTCGTGTGATCATGAAGCTCATCCGTGCCGGGGGAAACGACGAATGCCTGCGTTTCGGCGCGAACGCCACCCACGGGCCCACTCACGCAAAAGGAAGTGCGCCCAGAGATGGTATCGGAGCACCGCGGGCCGACCTGAAGGGCGGGTTCCACAAGCGCCTCACGTCTTGAGGACAGCGGATGTTATCGGTCGGCCTGCCTCGTTGTCCCTCTCTATGACCGGGTTCGTTGGAGCGAGAGGCGGTCACGGAGGTTTTCGCCGGCGGCGATACGTGTTTCTATTGGCGGCGGGCGGTCGTACCATGTCGGATATGTCTTCACGGCGATCGATTTTGCGCGGGCGGACATGCGTCGGCGTGCTTGTCTTGCATGTTGCCGGGCATCTTCCCCAGGCGATCGCCGCCCCGCAGGTCACCGGCGAGCAGGTCAAGCGCGCGATCCAGCGTGGCGTCTCCTATGTCCGGTCCCGCCAGCAGCTCGATGGCCACTGGCCCCCCTACGGTCACTACGACGGCGGGACGACGGCCTTGAACGTCGTGGCCCTATTGAACGCCGGACTCACGGCGGACGACCCTCCCGTTCGGCGGGGGCTGACCGCCCTCCGCAACACGGCGGATCGATACACCTACGTCGTGGCGTTGAAGATCATGGCCATGGCGATGGCCGACCCGAAGGAATATGCCAGGGACATCCAACTCGGGACGGACTACCTCGTTCGCGGTCTCCTGCGAAACGGCGCATGGACCTATATCACGGGCAGAGGCGGTAGCGGAGACCACTCGAACACGCAGTTCGCCTTGCTGGGTCTCCACGCGGCCAATCAGGCGGGAGCTCGAGTGCCCAGCGGCGTCTGGCGGGCGGCCGGCGCGCATTGGGAAGAGCTGCAGTCCGCCGACGGGGGCTGGGGATACTCGGCACGAAGGTCGGGCTCGCCGCGCGCGACGATGACGGCGGCCGGGATCGCCAGTCTCTACATCGTGGGCAATAGCGTCGCGACGGGCCGCGAGAAAGGGTTCACGAAGGACGGTCGCGCACCGAACTGCGGGCGCTACGCCCAGAACCGCTCGGTCGCGCGGGGGTTGGAGTGGCTGGCGCGGTACCTGGATGCCCGTGGGTTCGCCGGGCAGGGGATGCAGCACTACTACTTGCTCTACGGCATCGAACGCGTCGGGATGCTGACCGGGCTCTCCCACATCGGACGACACGATTGGTATCGCGAAGGGGCCGCGGAGCTGGTGCGGGCCCAAGCCGCCAATGGGTCTTGGGGGGATGATGATATTGAGACGGCGTTTGCCCTGCTCTTTCTGGGCAAGGGGCATCGCAGCATCCTGATCAACAAGCTCCGGTGGGCTGCGACGAACGCCTGGCAGCCGGACCGAAACGACGTCCGCCATCTGACGGACTGGATCGGCAACAAGCTCGGGCAGCCGGTGACGTGGCAGGTCGTGGACTTGGACGACCCCATGGAGCGATGGCTTGAGGCGCCGATCCTCTACATCACGGGCCATCGGTTCCCGGATCTTACGGAAGAGCAGGTGCGGCGGTTGCGGGACTTCGTCGAGCACGGGGGCGTGATCCTGGCCGAGGCCTGCTGCAGCCGAAAGCGGTTCGTCACGGGCATGCGGGCGTTCGCCGCGGAGGCCTTCCCCGAATGGCCCCTCCGGCCGCTGGATCCGAACCACCCCGTCTACAACGCGATGTACGAGCTGGACGCCAAGGACTTCGCGCTGGAGGGCATCGACCTCGGGTGTCGCACCAGTGTCATCTTTAGCCCACGTGACCTCTCTTGCTTGTGGGAACAGGCCGACCTGCCCGTGTTGAGCGAGCGGGCCTTCAAGCTCGGGACCAACATCGCGGCCTACGCCACGGGCCGGGAGACGCTTCGAGATCGATTGGCCGTCGTCACCGTACCGGGTCGGGGCAGGCCGGACGCCCCGGAGGTCACCTCCGGATTGCAGATCGGTCATTTGGTGCACAACGGCGGCTGGCGGCCCGCTCCCTATGCCCTGACCAACCTGGCGGTCTTCTTGAACAAGCAGGTAGGCCTGGACGTCGTCACGAAGGCCGAGCCGGTCCGGCCCGCGAGCGAGAAGCTGCTCGAGCATCCGATCGTGGCCATGACCGGCCAGTTCGACTTCACGCTGACGCCCGAAGAGCGGGACGCCCTTCGGACGTTCCTCGAGCGGGGCGGGTTCCTCCTGGCCGACGCAAGCTGTGGCCGCAAACCCTTCGACATTGCCTTTCGACGGTTGATCACCGAGATGTTCGGGCCGGATGCGCTCAAGCCGCTCCCGCCCGATCACCCGATTCTCTCGGGACGCTTGGGTTTTGACATCTCGAAGGTGACGTATCAGCCCGTGGTACGTCAGAAGCGGCCCGACCTCACCCACCCCGTGCTGTTCGGCGTCGAGCTCGAGGGGCGGACGGCGGTGGTCTACAGCCCCTACGATCTGAGCTGCGCGCTGGAAGGATACAAGTGTCCATTCTGCTACGGCTACGTGGAGGCCGACGCCCAACGCATCGCGTCGAACATCTTGCTGTACGCCCTCTCGTACTGACTGGATGGGAGGCTATCGCCGGGCCGGGCGGGAGGCACTCGGCGTGCTGGTCGCAGCGCTCGAAGGAGAAGTCGCCTGCGTGGAAGCCGAGCTCCCCGGCGGATTCATGATCAGGACGTAGGCCTCACCGGGCTCGTCCTCCTCGGTTTCAACGCGGAGGACCTCGCGATAGCGCGGTTGGAACATCTCGCGGAAGGTCGCGAGCTCATCCGCCTCGAGGATGAAGTACTCTCGTCTGCCGCTCTCGAGGCGATCCATGACCTTGTCCGCCCCGTCGAGCAGGACGCCGTGGGGCACTTCCTCGCGTCCGCGTCGGCGGGAGGCCATCTCCATCGGGGTGAAGAGAGGATAGACCCGCATGCCGGCATAGTAGGGGATCCGCGCGTCGGGTCGACCGACCGCCCAAGTGACACGGGCGTCCGAGTCACGAACCTGTTGGGCGACGTGCCGCGCGAATCGGACCTCCGCACAGGCAAAATCCGAACGACCCAAGGCGGACCACATCCACACGAAGACCAGCACGGGGGTGACGGTCAGGATCAGGAGGCTCAACTGTCGCTGCATCCGCCAGAACGCGTACGTGGCGGCGAATACGCAGACAAGCATGATCAGGCCCGCCCGCCAGCCTGCCCAGAACATGACGGGCTGTTCCTTGTACAAGGATGCCATGCCGATCACGAGCCCGACCGGCACGAGGACGACGATGAGGAGGAGGGCGGTCTTGAGTCGCGCCGGATCGAACCGGGTCGCGCGGAGGAAGAGCCGGTCGATCACCGGTGCCAGCAGCAGACACAAACCCGGCAGGGCGGGTAGCAGATAGTGCGGCCGCTTGAACGAGGAGCTGCTCAAGAAGACGATCTGAACCGCCACCCACGTCAGGGCGAACAGCAGACCACGCCGCTCCCGTCGAAAGACGCGTCGAAACGGCGCCGCAAGGGCCTCCGGAGCGGAAAGGCAAAACGGGATGGTGAACACGATGACCAGCGGGAGGTAATACCAGAACGGGTTCGACTGATCTTCCATCTCCCCGGTATAGCGATCGATGAATTCCGTCCGCCACAAGGCCAGCGCATGGTCCACGCGGAGGTAGACGTAGAGAGGCCATGGCGCGAAGATCGCCAGGAACAGGAGCACTCCCGTGGGGATGCGGAGCTCGCGAAGGCCTTTGAGCTGCTCGGCGAAGCGGCGGACGACCTCCGCGGCGAGACGGCCACGGGATTCCCCTCGCGCCATCGCCCGCTCGACGGGCAGCGTCACAAACCAATACACGAACAACGGAAGGCCGACCAGGGCAAGCGGCATGGGGGCCTTGGCGTACATCGCGACGGCGAGGCAGACGTAGAACCAGATCAGATACCGGTCGCGCGCGACCGGTCGATGGACACCGAGATAGAACAGTGTCATGCATCCGGTAATGCCGGCCGTCAGGAGCATCTCCGCCTGTGCGTTGTGGGAGTAGAAGAGCGTCCCGACGCAGCACGTCATGATCGCGCCCGCGACGAGGCCCCTCCGTCCGCCGTACATCGCCCGTCCGAGCACGTAGACGCAGAACACGGCCACAATCGCCGAGAGCGCGGATGGGAGTCGCGCCGCCAGTTCGCTGACCGGCGGATCCAGGGTCCGGCGATCGACCAGGTACGAGAGCCCCGCCGCGAGCCAGGTCTGTAGCGGGGGTTTGCGGATGAAGGGAACGTCGTTGAAGTGGGGGATGACCCAATGACCGGTCTGACGCACCTGTCTGGCCGACTCGGCGACGATCGCCTCGTGGTCGCTGAGCGGCGGCCCCGCGTCCAGACCCGAGAGCATCGTCAGGGTCGCAAAGACGAGCAGGACGAGCAGCCAGGACGATTCAGCGTCGCCCATTCGATCCGCCATCAGCCCTCCGGTGGACCCCACGAAGACCTCCCCTCCTTGAGAACAGGGTTTCTGCGGCATACCGCCTCAGACGGGAGCATCTTCCCGGGTCTTCAAGGCCTCGTCAAGCGCCGGTAGGGGGTCTATTGCGGCTAGGGTTTCTTCTCACGATTTGCGGCGGAGTCTCTGCTGGCGCCTCAGCCCGCTACGGCGGATTCGCGGAATGGCGAGCCAGGACGCGCTCCGCGGCATGAGGTCCATCAGGCGGGCGAATCGGCCGCGGGCGCGGGGGATGTACACCTCCATCGGGGGGCGTTTGGCCTCGAGGACGCGCCGAATCATGACGCGCGCAACCTTCTCCGCCGAGAGCAACGGGCCGGAGAAGGCCATGGCCGATGCATCGCAGGTCTTCTCGAGGTCGAGCATCGGCGTCTGAACGGATTCCGGGCAGACCACCGTGACGTACACCCCGCGCGGACGTAGCTCCTGCGCCGCCGCGAGGGAGAAGCCGCGGACGGCGTACTTCGAGCCGCAGTAGACGGTGATGCCGGGGATGGGCGCGAGGGCGGCAAACGAACCGACGTTGACGATCCGGCCCTGCCCTTGCTCCACCATGATTCGCGCGGCGGCGTGCGTGCCCACGATCACGCCTCTGGCGTTCACGTCTACCTGGCGCTCGATCTCCGCGGCGTCCTGCTCGAGGAAGAACCCAGGCCGGAGGTATCCGGCATTGTTGATGAGGGCGTCGAGTCGGCCGAACGTCGAGACCGTCTCCTCGACGACGGCCTGCCATGCCTCGGCGTCACGGACATCGAGCCGACGGGGGAGCACGCGGTCGTCGGGCCAACCGCTCTCGTCCGCGAGGGAGCGGAGTGTATCGACGGCGACGTCCGTCGCCACGACGCGATAGCCGCGCTCGATCAGTGCAACCGTGACGCTGCGACCCAGGCCGCTCGCGCTGCCGGTGATCAGTATGGCTCCTCGATCCGTAGTCATTGCGCTAACGCGTCCTCCCAAGAGCAAACCCCACAGAACGGTGCTCACTGTCGGCCGATGCGTCGGAGGAACTCGGCCTCGTCGACCACCTCTACGCCGAACTCCCTAGCCTTGGCGAGCTTGCTGCCGGCCTCCTCCCCGGCGAGGAGTAGGTCCGTCTTCTTGCTCACGCTTCCCGTCGGCTTGCCGCCCAGCTCTTTGATCAGGTCCTGGATTGCCTTCCGCGTGAAGCGGCGCAGCGTTCCGGTGACCACGACCGTCTTGCCGGCCAGGGGCTGTTCGTCCGGCCTGTCCGCACGTTCCTCCGTCATCTTCACGCCAACGTCGGTCAGGTGTCGGATCGTGCGCCGGCCGGCGTCGCTCGTGAACCAGGCATGGATCGTCTGGGCCATGACGGGACCGATCTCGTCGATCGCTTCGAGGTCCTCGACCGAGGCGGCGGCCAGTTCGTCCATGGACCCGAAGCGCCCGGCGAGGACCTCGGCCGCACGGGCACCGATGTGTCGGATGTTCAGGCCGGCGATGACGCGAGCCAGGCCTCGCGATGTGCTGGCCTCGATACCGTCCAGGAGGTTGTCGACGCTCTTTTCGCCCATCCGCTCCAACGCCAGCAGCTCGTCGCGCCGCTCATGCAGGCAATAAAGGTCGGCGAATTCCTTGACGAGCCCACGGTCGACGAGTTGGTCGATCAGCGCGGGGCCGATGCCCTCAATACCCATCTGATCACGCCCACAGAAGTGCCGGAGCTTCTCTTTGAGTTGGGCAGGGCACTCGGGGTTGATGCATCGCAGGAACACGCCCCCCTCGTCCTGCATCACCGGCCCGCCGCACTCGGGACAGGCCTCCGGTCGCTCGATCGCACCGGCGTCCTTCGGTCGTTCCTCCTCGACGACGCCGACGACCTGCGGGATGATCTCGCCGGCCTTCTCGACGAGGACCGTATCGCCGACGCGGACGCCGAGGCGCTCGATCTGGTCGAAGTTGTGGAGGCTTGCCCGCTTGACGGTCGTGCCCGCCAACTGCACCGGCTCCAGATGGGCCACGGGCGTGATCGTGCCGAGCTTGCCCACCTGGAACGTGACCTCCAGGAGTTTGCTCCGGGCCTGCTCGGCCTCGAACTTGTACGCGATGCACCAGCGGGGGTAGCGGCTCGTCCGCCCGAGGGCGTCGCGCTGATCCAGGCCGTCGACCTTCACGACCAATCCGTCGATCTCGTAGTCGAGGTCGCGGCGACGGGCGTCCCATTCGTGAACGAGGTCGAGCACATCCTCGATCGACGGACAGACCGTGGCGTACTGGCTGACGGGAATACCCCATTCGGCGAAGGCGTCGAACAATGCCGAGGCGGTCTCGAACGGCAGGGGGGTGACCTCGCCGAAGCCGTGGGCGATGAAGGCGAGGTTCCGCTTGGCCACGACCTTGCTGTCGAGCAGCTTCAGCGTGCCGGCGGTCGCGTTGCGGGGGTTGGCGAACGTCGGCTCGCCGGCCGCCTCGCGCGCCGCGTTGAATCTGCGGAAGTTCTCTTTCGGCCAGTAGACCTCGCCGCGGACCTCGACGACGCCGGGCACGTCGTCGCCACGGAGACGCAGCGCCACCGACCGGATGGTCCGGACGTTCTGCGTGACGTCGTCGCCGACGGTCCCATTGCCGCGGGTTGCGCCGAGCACGAAGGCGCCGCCTTCATAGCGCAACGAGACGGCCACGCCGTCGATCTTCGGGTCCACGAGGTAGGCGTAGTCGTCCCCGCCGAGGCCGCGCCGGACGCGGCTGTCGAACTCGCGGAGCTCCGCCTCGTTGTAGGTATTGTCGACGCTGAGCATGGGGACGGCGTGCCGAACGTTTCGGAAGGCGTCGAGCGGCTCGCCCGCAACGCGTTGCGTGGGGGAATCCGGTGTGACGAGGTTGGGGTGTTGCTCTTCGAGCCGCTTCAACTCGTCCAGCAGCCGGTCGTACTCGCGATCGGAGATCTCGGGCTCGGCCTTGACGTAATAGAGGATGTCGTGTCGCCGGATCTCGCGGCGTAGCTCATTGATTTGGTCGGAAGGCTCGTCTTGTGCGGGCATCGCCGAAGCGCTCCTGCGGAAAGGGCCGCCGGAAACGACCTACCGCGCGCCGGCCGATTGGAGCGGGATCAGGCAGAGGAACCGGCAGGGGACCGAGCCGGCATTGCGGAACTGGTGCGTCTCGTCGGGCGGCACGTAGATGACGTCGCCGGCACGGAAAGCGCGCTCGCCGTCCTCGGAGACGGCCACGCCTTCGCCCTCGACGATGAAGACCTCATGCTCGAATGCATGCGAATGGCGGGGTGTATGGCCGCCCGGCTGCATCTCGAACATCCGCATCGCGAAGTTCGGCGCGCCGTCTGCGTCGGCGATGAGCCATCGCACGGAGGTGTCCTTGGCGCCCTCCATCGTGACGGGCTCGTTCGTCACACTCATAGCGGACTTGAGGATCATGAGGCGTTCTCCTTCGTTTCCAGCGGGCAAGGGCCCGCGCGGGCCCCCGAGGCTGTTCGCAACAGTGTCTGAACAGTCGAGCAGCTTTGCCTTCTGTGGCCCAGCCGCCCTCGGCCGGGACCTTTCCACGGTTCACGGCCGGGGGCGGCCGTGCCACACTGTTCAATCTTTGCTGCAAGCAGCGTAGCCGACCCAGCGTTCGGTTTCTCGCGCATAGGAGAGGATCTCGTCCTCCCGGAAGTACAAGGCGATTTCGCTTGCGGCCGTATCGGGCGTATCGCTCCCATGGACGAGGTTGTGCCTTTCGCTGACCGAGTAGTCCCCCCGAATCGTCCCCGGCTCGGCCTGGCTGCCGGAGGTCTCGCCCATCATCTTGCGGCTGACCTCGATGGCCTTGGGGCCTTCCAAGATCATCACGACGACCGGCGAGGCGGTGATGAACTCGATGAGGCGCTGGTAGAAGTCCTTTCCTTTGTGGACGGCGTAGTGCTCCTCCGCCAGCTCCCGTGAGATGTGGATCATCTTCATCGCCGCGATCCGCAGGCCCTTCGCCTCAAAGCGAGCGATGATCCGGCCGACGAGTTGGCGTTGGACTGCATCCGGCTTAAGAATGATGAGCGTTCGTTCCATGACTGCGAGAATCCCTTCCGTTCCGTGCCCTCGATGATCTCGATCCTCGGTTGTTCATCGCGGGTACTGTATGCGGGCTCACCTGCCGAGGTCAACGAAACCCGCCGGGACGACCCGGCGCCGGAAAGACCCGAGTAACGGGGGAAAAGACGGCGCGGAGGCCTAGGTGCCCGCCCCAGCGGGGAACGCCGCCTGCCCAGGTGAAGCGGGGGCTCGATCCGTGTAGGGTTCCGATAGCGGTTCCGGCCCGAGCAGGTAGTTCAGCGAGAAGACCATTGCCGTAATGCCGAAGAAGAGGGAATTGGCGAAGGGGCTCATGCTTGTTTCGCGGAACATCGCGTCCGTGATGAAGTTGGCGTACATGATCCAATAGAGCACGACGAGATCGCGACTGACGATCTGCGTTCCCATCGGGGGCAGACGTCGCCACAAGCGGATGCTCATGTGGAACATGGCGACCAGGAGCGCGAGATAGAGGATCAGTCCGATCGCCCCGCACTCGGCCAGAACGCTCAGGAAGTTGTTGTGCTCCGTGGCGGAGCTGGCAAACGCGTAGTAGGGACTGGACGGGTTCTGGGCGTAGCGGACCGCGGCATCGCGGAAGTGCCCGAACCCCACCCCGACGAAAGGATGATCCAGGAAGATGTCCCACGTGATGAGCACCAGGCCCAGGCGGACATAGATCGGCTCCATGCTCGTTACGCCACCCACCTCGCGCTGCGCGGACGTGATGTTCTGCCAGTTGTAGGCGGCCCCGCCGATAAGGATCGCCAGCAGCAGGGAGAGCACCACAATCCGGCTTGGCCCGCGACGGGACGCACCGACCCA
>CAZKCX010000184.1:0-10696 GCA_964550865.1 uncultured Planctomycetales bacterium | reverse complement strand
ACGGCTAAAGCCGTGGGCCACCCATGAGAGAAAGCCGTGGGGGACCGAGGAGAGAAGTCCTTGCGACATCCGGCGGAAGCGATGGGCCACGCGTCGTACGAACGGAAGCAGTTGCACTAGGAGCACGGTAGCACGGGCATGGGACTGATCGAGAACCGATTCGAGGAAGGCCTGTTGATCACGTCGGTCGACTGGGCCGTCAATTGGGCCAGGCGGAGCAGCCTTTGGCCCATGACGTTCGGCCTGGCGTGCTGCGCGATCGAGATGATGGCCACCGGCGCGAGCCGCTTCGACATCGATCGGTTCGGTGCGGGTGCGTTTCGGCCGAGCCCCCGCCAGTCGGACCTGATGATCGTGGCCGGCACGGTGACGTACAAGATGGCCAGCCGGATTCGCCGCCTATACAACCAGATGCCGGAGCCCAAGTACGTGATCGCGATGGGCGCGTGCGCGATCGGCGGCGGGCCGTACTACAAATACGGATATCACGTGGTCAAGGGCGTGGAGCTGGTCGTCCCCGTGGACGTCTACGTCCCCGGTTGCCCGCCCAGGCCGGAGTCGCTGCTCGAGGGGCTGATGCGGCTGCAGGACAAGATCGCCCACAAGACCATGGCGAAGCAAAAGGATGCGGGCGCTTCGGTGTGAAATAGGATTGTGAGTTAGGCTGAGGATTCCGCTTTGGCCTTCGAGAAGCTCTGTTCAGTCCGTTGCCTTCGCCACGGGGAGACCGGGCTGGGGACCCGGCTTCGCTTCGGCTATGCCGAGCCAAGCAGCCCGGCTCTGAATGATGGGGACTGAACGGTACTGAATGATGAGGGCTGAAAGTTACTGAATGACGAGGGCGAAACGTTTGGAATGGTCGATAGGGAAGTTCCGGCGATGAGGCGTTCGGCGGGCGCGATGGTGTAGCGATGAGTCCGGAGGAGATCGCACGAATCTTGAGCGAGGAGTTCGGCGGCCGCGTTCGGGCGGCCTCGTTCGATACCGCGCATCCGTACGTGGTCGTCGAGGCGTCGGCGTGGCACGACGTGGCGCTATTCCTCCGCGACGACGAGCGGATGGGCTTCGCCTGGCTGCGATGCATCAGCGGACTGGACCTGCCGGAGGAGAACCAGGTTGCCGCGGTGTACGACCTGCACGCGATGAACCGCCCCGAAGGGTATTCGCCCGAGGCCGTCGCGAAGGCGGACCCGCTGGGAGCGGCGCTTTGGACCGAGCGGCAGACGATCGCGGTGCGCGTGCTCGCGTCGCGCGACGATCCGCACATCCCGTCGGTGGCGGACGTGTGGCCGGCCGCGGAATGGCACGAGCGAGAGGCCTATGACCTGATGGGCATCACGTTCGACGGAAACCCGAACATGACACGGATCTTGTGCCCGGACGATTGGGTCGGGCATCCGCTGCGGAAGGATTACGAGTTTCCTCGGGAGTACGAGGGCATCGCCGACCCGGCGACGGCCGAGGCGGCGACGCAGGAGTCGGCGGAAGGGGACTAGATGATCGTTTCGGAACGAGATGCCGGATCCGGGCACTCACGTAGCATGGGCATCTTGCCCATGTGTACTTACGGCCGGGACGCCCGTGCCACAGGGACGCGGATTCACGCGCGGTCACATGCGGCCCCGTAGGACGGCAATGCGATAAGCATCGAGAACGTATGGTCGAGAAGCAGATCACGACAGCTCCCGATTTGATGATGGATCACGTCCGCGGCGATCCCGACCCGCGCGAGGGCGTGGCCGATCTGGACGTGGCCAGCGAGGAGCTGATCGTCAACATGGGCCCGCAGCACCCGAGCACGCACGGCGTGCTGCGGATCGTGTTGAAGGCCGACGGCGAGCTGATCCTCGATGCGCGGCCGGTGATCGGGTATCTCCACCGCTGCGCCGAGAAGATCGGCGAGAGCCTCTCGCCCGTGCAGTACATCCCGTACACCGATCGATTCGACTACCTCGGGGCGATGCTCAACAACTGCGCGTATGCGATGCCCATCGAGCGAATCGCCGGCATCGAGGTCCCCGAGCGCGGGCGGTACATCCGCACGATCATGTCGGAGCTGAACCGGATCGCGTCGCATCTGGTGAGCTTCGGCACATACGGGCTGGACATGGGGGCGTTCACGCCGTTCATGTACGCGTTTCGCGAACGGGAGCACATCGTCGACCTGTTCGAGGAGGCCTGCGGTCAGCGGCTGACGTACAGCTACATCGGCATCGGCGGGCCGCGGTGGGACCTGCCGGAGGGATGGGTCGAGAAGTGCCGCCGTTTTCTCGACTACTTCGAGCCGAAGATCGACGAGTACAACACGCTGCTGAGCTTCAACCACATCTTCCTGCGTCGGGCCGGGGAGGTGGGTGTGATCAGCGGAGAGGACGCGATCGCCTGGGGGCTCAGCGGTCCGTGCCTGCGCGGTAGCGGCGTGAAGTGGGACCTCCGCAAGAGCGCCCCGTACGACATCTACGACCGGTTCGACTTCGAGGTGCCCGTCGGCGTGGACGGCGGGCACGACGGGATCCCCCGCGGCGTGGTGGTGGGCGATGGCTGGAATCGATACTACGTGCGGATCCTCGAGATGCGGCAGTCGGTGCGGATCGTCCGGCAGGCGCTGGATCAGATGCCCGACGGCGATTTCAAGGGCAAGGTCCCGCGCTCGCTCAAGCTGCCGGCCGGCGAGATCTATCACGAGATCGAGGCCGCACGCGGCCAGCTGGGGTTCTATATCGTCACGGACGGCGGGACCGTTCCGTATCGCGTGAAGGTGCGGGGCCCCTGCTTCTGCAACCTGTCGATCCTGCGTCATGTGTGTCGGGACGTGCTGCTGGCGGATGTGCCGGCGATCGTGGGGTCGATCGACGTGGTGATGGGCGAGGTGGATCGATAAGGATGGTGAGTCATTGGAAGGGATGCGTCTTCTCGACATGGGTGGCGGGTGGCCCACCGCTTCAGCGGAGGAGGACACGAATTCCCCGCTGAATCCGTGTCCCCCGCCTCTGCCTCGAAGACGCTCGGCACAAGTGAAGAGGTGGACGCGAATCGCATGAACTGGAGCGACCGCTCTTCTCAGAGCCGGCCTGTCCTCAGGCCGGTCGCTGTGCATCGCAGAAGGGACCACGGGTGGCATCGGCACGCAAAGCGTGGGCCTGCCACCCGGAGATGAGTTGACATCGTGTACGTACCGTGGGCGGACAGACCGGAGGACTATCTCGCGACGCTGCGGATGCGCGCCCTTCGGCTCACGCTGCTCGTGGCGGTCCTCGCGACGATCGGCGTGGCGGTCGGGGCGGCGCTGGCGATCGCGGTGTTCGACCGTCACCCGGCGGCCGTGCTGTTGTTGATCGTCGTGCCGATCCTCGCGGTCCTTGCGCTGCTGGCGGTCGCGACGGCCATCCGCTGGGCGGAGTGGATCGGCCGGTTGTTGGCGCGGTTCAGCGGCCTGACGATGTTGACGGCGACGGTCGCGCTCGTCGTGCTCACATGGATGCATGCCGGGCTCTTCCGGTTCGTCAGCTCGATCCCGGCCGCTCCGGACCGTGGAACGTGGTTCGGCGGCGCGCTCGATACGCAAGCGATTCACGAGGCGCTGCCGGGCGTGATCCGCTGGATGCCGGTGGCGTACTTCCTTTGGCCGCTGCAGTTCACGATCGTCCGTGACCTGCTGCTGGTGATCGGCTTCATGATCTTCGTCTCGCTGCTGGCGATGTACTTCATCTGGTGGGAGCGAAAGGTCAGCGCGCGGCTGCAATCGCGCCTGGGGCTGATGCGGACGGGCCTGTGGCACGGCTGGGCCCAGTCGCCGGCGGACGGGCTAAAGCTGCTCGGCAAGGAGGACCTGATCCCGGACGGGGCGGACGGGCCGCTCTATCGGTTGGCGCCCTATCTCGCGCTGGCGCCGGTCTTCAGCGCGTTCATGGCGTTGCCGTTCGGGACGTGGTGGGTGTTCCGCGACTTCGATGTCGGGCTGCTGTTCATCCTGGCGATGGTCGGCATCGAGGTGGTGGCCGTCATCCTGGCCGGTTGGGCGAGCAACAACAAATGGAGCATCTTCGGGGCCATGCGGGAGGCCTGCCAGATGGTCTCGTATGAGATCCCCATGGGCATGAGCCTGCTGATCCCGGTGATGACGGCCGGCACGATGCGGCTGACCGACCTGGGCGCGATGCAATCCGGGGGATGGTTCACGTGGCTGGCGTTCGCGAACCCATTCTGCTTCGTGGCAATGTTCACGTACTTCATCGCGTCGCTCGCGAGCCTCAAGCGGGCGCCGTTCGACCTGCCGGAAGGCGAGAGCGAGCTGGTCGCCGGCTTCATGACGGAATACAGCGGCTTTCGCTGGTGCGTGTTCTTCTTCGCCGAGTACATCTCGATGTTCGTCGTGGCGGGGCTGCTGACGATTCTGTTCCTTGGGGCGTGGCATTCGCCGCTGCCGGCGTCGTGGGGCGAGCGACTCGGCGACGGCATCCTTGCGTCGGCCGTTCGCGGGCTGGCGTTCAGCGGTCCGCTGTGGTTCATCGGCAAGTGCGTGTCCATGGTGTATGTGCAGATGTGGCTGCGGTGGACGCTGCCGCGGATCCGCATCGATCAGGTAATGTATGCGTGCGTGCAGGTGGTCCTGCCGATCACGATGTTGTTGCTTCTGGGCAATGCCTTCTGGGAGCTGTTCAACCGACCGGCGTATCCGCGGTTCGAGATCTTCGCGGATGTCGTCGGTGTGGTGGTGGCCCTGGTGGGGGCGTTCCTGGCGGCAGGGTTCGTGGTGATCATGCTCTACTCACGGCGTAAACGGTACGAGCTGGTCGGCGCGTTGGCCGTGGATCCCCTGCCGGGGTCGTAAGCGATTTTTGTCGCAGGAAGATGTCTGAGCGGCGCGGTCAGAGAACGGCAGGGTCTAGGGTTCAGGGTTCGGGGTTCAGAATGATGGGGCCGTTCCCGTAGCACGGGCGTCTCGCCCGTGAGGCGACCTGGGCAAGCTTGCCGCGGCGCGAAGCCGGCTAGAGGAGGGCAGGGAGGCGGGATCATGGATAAGGCACGAAGGCTTGAGGCCTGGAGCCTGAAGTCTGTAGCCTCCCGTTGGGTGGCCCACCTCTTGAGAGGTGGGGAACCCGAATTGGACTGGGAATTCGCGTCCCCCACGCTGAAGCCGTGGGCCACCCGATGGGGGGTGGGCATGGGACCCGAGTGCGGATCGGTCGGGGGCTGCGTGGTTCGAGACTGAGATGCCGAGTGAGACAGCAGACAGATCGAGCTTCTTCGCGCCGCTGCTGGCGCTGGGGATCGCGCTGGCGCTCGCGACGCCCCTGATGGCGGCCGCGCCGACGACCGCGCCGGCGGAAGCCGGCGTCGTCACGCGCATCGAATCGGGCGGGACGCTCGAGGCCGTCATCTTCTACAGCTTCGCGGCCGTCGCGCTGATCTCGGCCGTCGGCGTGGTCGTGAGCACCAACATCGTTCGCACGGCGATCTGTCTGCTCTTCACGCTTGGGGCGATGGCGGGGTTCTACTTCCTGCTGGCGGCGAATTTCGTCGGGGCGGTGCAGCTCATCGTCTACGCGGGCGGCACGCTCGTGCTCATCATCTTCGGTGTGATGCTGACGGGCCGATCGCTCTCGCACATGTTCCGTGCGAAGGCCATCGAGGTGGTGGCGGCCGGCCTGGTCTGCGCGGTGCTGGCGTTCAGTCTGGTCGTGGTGCTGACCCATGTCCCCTGGGGGCAGACCGCGCAGCCGATGACCGAAGGGCCGACCATCGACCAGGTCGGTCGGGTCCTGCTGACGAGCTACCTCGTGCCGTTCGAGGTGGTCAGCGTGCTCTTGCTGGCGGCGATGATCGGGGCGGCCTATCTGGCCCGGCCGGAGAGGAGGTAGGCATGCTCGCGGACTTCGCATTCGGGACGATCGGCCTGCCGCACTACCTGACACTGGCGGCGATCCTGTTCTCGCTGGGCGTGCTGACGATGATCACCAAGCGAAACGCGATCGGGATCCTGATCGGCGTGGAGTTGGTGCTGAATGCGGCGAACTTGAACCTGGTGGCGTTCAATCGGTATCAGGCCGGCGTCGACGCGAGCGGTCAGGTATTGATGGACGGCCAGGTTTACGCGTTGTTCGTGATCGTGCTGGCGGCGGCGGAGGCCGCGGTCGCCATCGCGATCTTCATGAACTTCTACAACGCGATCGGCAGCGTGGACGTCGATCAGGCCTCGCGACTGCGGGGCTAGGCTGTCTGTAGGAGTGGCTGGATAGCACATGAATCTTGGGTGCCCCATGTGGCCCAGTCGCCCCGACTGGGCGCCCGACTCGCTAGCACCGGGTGCCCCATCGCTTTCGCGGTGGGGTCACGAATCGGCACGAGGGAATTCGTGTCCCCCACGGCTGAAGCCCGTGGGCCACCCAAAGAGAGGTTGGGCGCCCCTTGAAGATGTGACGGGCGCGAGATAGCGATCTCGCGCTACGAAACGAGAAGCGGCGGGTAACGGATGGATCAGATGGTCATTGCCGGAGCGACGCAGGGCTTGCTCATGTTGGGCGTGCTTGCGCCCCTTGTGGGCTTCGTCGTGCTCTGCTTCTTCGGCGCGCGGCTCGGCAAGCCGCGGAGCGCGTACGTCGCCGTCGCCGCGATCGTGTTCAGCACGCTCTGTGCGCTGGGCGCGCTGATCGCCTGGTTCCTGCTCGCCGAACCCGGGGCGGCGAGGAACTACGTCGAGACGCTCTACTGGGCCGACCTGGGCGAGATTCCCATCGAGTTCGGCGTGCAGCTCGATTCGCTGACGGTGATCATGTTCCTCATGGTCGCGTTCGTCTCGGCGTGCATCTTCGTCTTCAGCATGGGCTACATGGCCGGCCACAGCGACGAGATCGACGGCCGGAGCAAGTACCACCGCTTCTTCGCCTATCTCTGCCTCTTCGACTTCAGCATGCTGGGGTTGGTGATCAGCAACAACCTGCTGTTCATGTTCATCTTCTGGGAGCTCGTCGGGCTGTGCTCGTATCTGCTCATCGGCTTCTACTTCCACAAGAAGTCGGCCAGCAATGCGGCCATCAAGGCGTTCGTGACGAACCGCGTCGGCGACTTCGGCTTCCTGATCGGCCTGATGATGGTCGTGTACTATCTCGGCGACCTGTCCTTGAACGGGGCGTCGGAGCTGTTCCACCTGAAGTTCGAATCCGGCGACCCGATGTTCACGAAGACGTTCCTGGGCGTTTCGGTCGCGACGTGGATGGGCGTGTGCCTGTTCTGCGGGGCGATCGGCAAGAGCGCGCAGTTCCCGTTGCACGTGTGGCTGCCGGACGCGATGGAGGGCCCGACGCCCGTCAGCGCGCTCATTCATGCCGCCACCATGGTGGCGGCGGGCGTGTACCTGGTCGCGCGGATCTTCCGGCTGCTCACGCCCGACGCGCAGCTCGTGATCGCCTGCATCGGGGCGATCACGCTGAGCATGGCCGCCCTGATCGCGATCGTGCAGACGGACATCAAGAAGGTCCTCGCCTACAGCACGGTCAGTCAGCTCGGGTACATGATCTTCGGCATGGGCGTGGGGGCGTGGATCGGCGCGCTGTTCCACCTGCTGGCGCACGCGTTCTTCAAGGCGTTGCTGTTCCTCGGGAGCGGGCAGGTCATCGAAGGCTGCCACCACGAGCAGGACATCACGAAGATGGGCGGCCTGCGGAAGAAGATGCCCGTGACGTGCTGGACGTTCTTCGTGGCTGTGCTGGCGATCAGCGGCGTGGGCCTTCCGCTGCTGAACACGCTACCGTTCACGGGGCTCGGCGGCTACTACAGCAAGGACGAGATCCTGGCCGTGGCGTACTACCGCGCCCATCCGGAAGCGCACGAGTCGGGTCACGACAAGGATGCCGAGCAGGGACACGGCGGGCACGCGAAGACCCATCGTCTCGCCGGCGCGTTGGCGTCGGCCGCGGGGGCGCAACCCCGAACCACACCCGCAGCAGCGACGACGCATGACTCGACGTCCACGGCCCCCGCGCGAACGATCGTCGACGTGCCGCCCGAGGTGACCGAGGCGCTCAAGGTGGACAGGCCGTACCTGCCGCCGGCCGAGACCCAGATCTATCGCATCCTCTTCTGGATGGGCGCGATCATCGCCTACGTCACGCCGTTTTACATGCTTCGGGTCTGGTGGCTGACGTTCATGGGCGAACCGCGCGACAAGCACGTATACGAGCACGCGCACGAATCGCGGCTGATGGTCATCCCGCTGGTCGTGCTGGCGATCGGCACGCTGTTCGTGAGCTGGTTCCTCTTCCGCCCGATGGTGGCGGCCGCGGCGCCGACGCTCGGCATGGTGGAGGCCGTCGACGGCCACAGCCACGCGGTCCATCACACGGCGCACTATCCTTTGTTCTACATGGTCTGGCCGTCGTTCCTGGTCGGCTTTGCGATCGCGTATCTGATCTATCGAAACGGCCTGGGCGTGGCGGCGAAGATCGCGACGGCCTTGCGGCCGGTCCATCGTCTGCTGTGGAACAAGTTCTACTTCGATGATGTTTACGGGGCCGACATCCTGAAGAAGGCGAGCGCGGCGAGCCTGACGGGTTGGGTGCGAATCTCGCGCGAGGCCAGCCGGTGGTTCGACACGTACGTCGTGGACGGGCTGGTGAACCTGTCGGCGACGATCACGCGACTCGCGGCCATGGCGACGGGACGCGTCCTCGATGCCGCCGGGCTGGTCGGGCGGATCGAGGAGGAGCGAAGCTATCGCTCGCGGCTGATCATGTGGCTCGGGGCGGTGGTGACCGTCGCCCTATCGATTCGGTTCGTCATGGTGGGACGGCCGAACTCGGCCGCCCTGACCGGTGCGATCGGCCTGGTGCTGCTCGGCGTGGACGGGATCGTGGAAGGGCTGGCGCGGGGCGCGTGGGATCTGGGCGGCGCGATTCGTACGAGCCAGACGGGTCGGGTGCGTAGCTACCTGCTGTTCGCCATGGGGACGGTGGCGCTCGTCCTCGCGACGATCTTGTGGGTGAAGTGACGGACCGTCGCCCCGGGGGCGGCGAACTGGGCGAGGACGGAGGCTCATGCGAAACCGCACGACGAATGGGGCGCGAGAGCATCGCACGCCTGCGCTTTGTCGGCGGCTGCTTTCAGAGCCGGCCTGGCTCCCGCGGCGAAGCGCCGCGAAGCCGGGTCCTCAGGCCGGTCGACGTGTTTCGGAGAAAGTGTTGGACCGGGCCGAGGACGGCCCGGCTCTGAGAATGCGGCGGATGGGCCGTCGCGCGAGAAGGTGAGGCACGAGCGGTGGAAATCTCGCATCTACTCAGTTGGATCGTGTTCCTGCCGACGATCGGGGCGGTGCTCGTCCTGCTCATGCCGCGCAAGGAGCTGGCCAAAGGGGTGGCCGTCGCCGCCTCCGGCCTGACCCTGGTGCTCAGCCTGTGGCTGTTCGGGCCGTTCACCACGGACGACGTGACCTTGCGATTCGGCGAGCGCTACGAAGAGGGATTTCACTTCGTCGAGCGGGCCGATTGGATCGCCACCTCCGGCGGCTTCAAGATCGAATACTACCTCGGCGTGGACGGGCTCAGCTTCCCGCTGGTCATCCTGACGACGGTGATCAGCTTCCTGGCGTGTCTGGCGAGCTGGCGGATCGACGACTGGCACATCAGCAAGGGGATCAAGGCCTACTTCGTGCTCTTCTTGTTGCTCGAGACGGGCATGTTGGGGGTCTTCGTTGCGCTGGACTTCTTCCTGTTCTACGTGTTCTGGGAGGTCATGCTCCTGCCGATGTACTTCCTCATCGGCGTGTGGGGCGGGTCTCGGAAGGAATACGCCGCGATCAAGTTCTTCCTGTATACGCTGCTCGGCTCGGTGCTGATGCTCGTGGTGATGATCGCGATGTACTTCAAGTCGGCGGCGGCGCTGGGCGGGCCGGGGACGTTCGATCTGGTGCGGCTCGCGACCGACCCGGCGATTCAGGAGTCCTTCGGAAAGGGCAGCTTCCTGCTGGCGACGTGGTCGTGGCCGATCGTGATGTTCGTCTTCCTCTTCGTCGCCTTCGCGGTGAAGGTGCCGGTCTTCCCGTTCCATACGTGGCTGCCCGACGCGCACGTCGAGGCGCCGACGCCCATCAGCATGATCCTGGCGGGTGTGCTGCTGAAGATGGGTGCGTACGGCCTGTTTCGGATCAGCTACCCGATCCTGCCGGAAGCGGGCACGATCTGTGCGTATGGGGTGGCGCTGCTTGGTGTGATCAACATCATCTACGGCGCGCTGTGCGCGATGGCCCAGTCCGACTTCAAGAAGCTCGTCGCGTACAGCTCGATCAGCCACATGGGATACGTGATGCTCGGCATGGCCATCATGACCGAGCAGGGTTTCCAGGGCGCGATGTTCCAGGTGATCGCCCACGGGATCTCCTCGCCCATGTGCTTCTTCTTGGTCGGCGTGATCTACGACCGGGCGCACCATCGCGAGATCGACCGCTTCGGCGGGTTGTGGCTGACCATGCCGGTGTACGGCTCGCTGGCGACGGTGGGGTTCTTCGCGTCGCTGGGGCTGCCCGGCCTCTGCGGATTCATCGGGGAGGTGTACGTCCTGCTCGGGACGTTCAACGCCGAGAGCGTGCATCCGTGGATGACGTGGGCCAAGCCGATGGCCGTGATCGCGGCGTTCGGCGTGGTGCTGACGTCCGGGTACATCCTCTGGCTGATCCAACGGGTCTACCTCGGCCCGGAGAAGGAAG
>CAZKCX010000183.1:0-10726 GCA_964550865.1 uncultured Planctomycetales bacterium | reverse complement strand
CTATTGCACATGGATTCCGGCCCCATTCGACGAGCTTATAGTCGATGATCTCCTGCCAGGCCTCACGATTACGGTCTTCCACCCTTGCATCGAAATCCAGTAGTTGCGATCCGGCTGCGCCTGTGGAGACGTATACCAATCCCGGTGTGGTCATCGCCGCGTTGGCTGTGTCAACTACCGTCATTGTGGACTCCCCAATACTTGTGCGCTTCTTCAGATGTCAACTCGAAGAAGGCTCTGACGATTCTCTCCCGACCAAGATCGAGGCCGGCCCCCAGTTGGGAATCTTCACGGGATTCGTCCTGAGTAATGGGTCCTCTTGCCGTCAGCATGAGCCTCAGAATCTCCAGCGGCTCGTCCTTCTGTTCGATCATATGCTGAAGCTGAACGTGCAGGCGCCCTCGTTCTTCGGGAATCCGGAAATGCCATTCTCCTCCGACGCTTTCCAGTTGAATACCCTTTGGTGAACTCCATGGGCCCCAGAGGCCACGGAAGAGGGCACGCCAATCCTCAGGATCTGTCCAAACGCCTCCTTTGGGAAGATGATTCACGTACGTTACTTCCCAATGATTAGGTCGGTATTCCCCCAATCCCTCCTCCGCAACGAACTCAAGAAATCGCTTCAAGTACTCGTCGAACTCGGGACGGAGCACGCTGTATCGTGGGTATTCACCGCCGCCCTGTCCTAGCCAATTGTAATGAAACCGCGTGCTTTGAACCTGTATCATTCGATCACGAACCCGGTTACGAATCTGAAGTCGGGCGGAGGGATCCTTGGAGAGTCGGATTCGAGCCTCCGGCGGCTGCCAGGGGCCACCCTCTCCGAACCGCTCATGAGTTGGTTCCAGCAAGGGGGCATCCCTGGTTTCTGGCCAGTCATCTCCAAGGCGTTGCCAGAATGCCCCCAGGTGTGCGTTTCGGAACCCTTTGAGGGAGTCAAACTGAACACCGAGAACGGTTTCGATGACAGGAGGACGTTCGAAACTGGGCAGTCTGTCCAGGCTCATGATCGCTCTGACGGTCTCGCTGCAAACCGTTCACACAATCCTAGTCGCGGGACTTGGGTTTGTGAAGGAGCGTGTCTCCAATATCGCCGGCAGCCCGTACCATTATACCGCCGCCATCTGCTCGAAGTCATTCTTCAGGCTCGCGTACAGCTGCTGGAAGATCGGGTAGCGGCGGTCGTAAACCTTCTGCGTCTTGGCGTCGGGCTTCAGCGTCTCGGTGACCTTGATCGCCTTGTCGCAGGCCTCCTCGACGCTCTTGAACTCACCGGTTGCCGCGGCGGCGAGCAGCGCCACGCCGTAGGCCGCGCCCTCCGACGTGTTGATCGTGACGACCTTGGCCCGATACATGTCGGCCTGAAGTTGGCGCCAGAACGTGCTCTGCGCCCCGCCGCCGCCGGCGCGGACCTCGGTGACCTTCACCCCCGCGTCGCGCATCAGGCGGATCTGGTCCCGCATGCCGTAGGTGATGCCCTCCAGGACGGCCCGAATCAGCGCGGGACGATCGTGGCGGACCTCCAGGCCGATCCACCCGCCTCGCGCATTCGGGTCGGGATACGGACACCGCTCCCCGGTGAGATACGGCAGGAAGAAGAGGTTGTCGCAGCCGGGTTCGGCCTTCTGGGCTTCCTGGATCATCTGGCGATAGACCACGCCGGGATCCTTCCTCGCGCGCTTGGCCTTGGCGACCTCGTCGGCGAAGAGGGTGTTGCGGAGCCACTGGAAGCTCCCGCCGGCGGCCAGCATGCAGCCGAAGACGCACCATTTCTCCGGGACGGCATGGCAGAATGATTGCAGCGTGCCGTTCGGGTTCGGCACGGGCTTGTCCGCATGGGCGAAGATCACGCCGCTCGTGCCCATGGTCGACGAGACGATACCGCTCTTGACGATCCCGTTGCCGAGCGCGCCGGCCGGTTGATCGCCCGCGCCGCCCACGACGGGCGTGCCGATGGGAATCCCCGTCGCCTTGCTCGCCTCCTTGTGGATCTTGCCGGAGACCTCGATGGACTCGTATACCGGCGGGAGGAGCTCCGGATCGATCTCCAGCTTGCCGAGCAGCCCCTTGTGCCAGGTCCGCTTCTTGACGTCGAGCAGCAGCGTTCCGGCGGCGTCGGAGACCTCGGCGGCGTATTCACCCGTCAGGCAGAGGCGGATGTAGTCTTTCGGCAGGAGGACGTGCTTGACCTTGTCGTAGGTCTTGGCCTCGTGGTTTCGCAGCCAGAGGATCTTGGGCGCCGTGAAGCCCGTCAGGGCGACGTTGTTGACCATGCCGATGAGCTTCTTGCGTCCGCCCGCGCGTCTCTCGATCTCGAGGCACTCGGCGGCGGTCCGCTGGTCGTTCCACAGCAGGGCCCGCCGGAGCGGGGTGGTGCCGTCGGCGAGGAAGACGCTGCCGTGCATCTGCCCGCTCAGGCCGACGCCGGTGATCTGTGACGGCTTGACGTTGGCCTTCTTGCAGACCAGGCGCGTGGCACGGATCGTTGCCTTCCACCAGTCCTCGGGATCCTGCTCCGACCAGCCGGGCTTCGGCGTGTAGATGGGATACTCCACATTGGTGGTGGCCAGGACCTTTCCCGTGCCGTCGCACAGCAGCGCCTTGGTCGCGGATGTTCCGATGTCAACACCGAGCAGAATGCCCATCGTCTGTCCCCTTGCTTGCGAGTATGGAGGTATCCATCTGCCGTGGCCGGACAGTATACCGGTGTGCGAAGCCCCGGCACAACGCAGCACAACGTCGACGGGGGGGGGCGACGATTCGGCATCCGCGACGCTCGGCTGCGGTTAGGCTGGTAGGGGGAAGCCCGGCCCCGCTGGGTGCCGCGAAGCGCCGCGCCGTGCGCCCGACGGGCCTCTGCCGGTTGGGCGGGTCCGATAAGCGTTTCGCGGGCGTTTCTGAGATGAACTCGCACTGTACATGAACCGATACTTATCAAGCAGTTCCGTGCACGCCACAGGGGCGAATGGGGTTCGTCTGGGGGCACGCCTGCGACGGGTAACACGAGAGGAGCCGTGCGTCCGCACCGGCCGATCCCGGCTGCTGATAGGTCGAGAGAGCCAGGAATGCTCGCGGGAACCAAACCGAACCCACCTCGCGGCGCACTCGCACTGCGCCGGTGTGCGCCGGTGCTGCTCCCGCTGTGTCTGGGCATCGCCGGTTCGGTTGCGGCCTTCTCGCAGATCCGCCAGGCGGAGCGCCGAGCTCTTGAGACGGAGTTCATTCGACTGGCCGACGATCGCTCGACAGCAATCATTCGAGCCCTCTCTACGGACGTGTTGGTCTTGCGTGGCATCAAGCAGTTCTTCTCCGGATCGGACGAAGTGACGCGTGAGGAGTTCAGGACGTTCGTCGCGCCCTTCATCGAGACCAAGCGCGGGATTCAAGCGCTGGAGTGGATTCCACGGGTCCCGAAGCGGGATCGAGCACGGTTCGAGGCCGAGGCTCGTACGGACGGCGATGACGGTTTTCGATTCACCGAGCGCGGGGACCAGGGAGAGATGCGGCCGGCCGCCGAGCGAGAGGAGTATTTTCCCGTCTACTACGTGGAACCGTACGAAGGCAACGAAGCGGCCTTCGGGTTCGACCTCGGCTCGAATGCGGCGCGCCTTGCGGCGCTTCGCATGTCGCGCGACACGGGAGCGATGGTCGCCACCCAGCGAATCCGCCTGGTTCAGGAAGGGTGCAGTCAGTATGGGGTTCTTCTGTTCCTTCCCCTATACGATTCACTCCAGGAGCCCAAGACGGTTGCGCGGCGGAGAAGCGCCCATAGGGGTTTCGTTCTGGGCGTATTCCGTGTCGACGACATGATTCGAACGGCCCTGGGTGATCTTCAGCCGTGTGGGATCGACATCCGTCTGAATGACCTGTCCGCGCCACCGGAGGAGCGTCTGCTGGGCCGGCATCCTTTGGACCTGCCGGACACCTCGAAGAGGCCGATGGATTCCGCTTCCCGCGACGCCACGGGTTTGTGCCGGACCACCGAGTTCCCCGTGGGCAGGCGGACCTGGCAGATCCTCTGCTCACCGACACGGGGGTTCGTTGCGGCGCAACTGACCTGGATGCCGTGGTGGGCCTTCGGCGCCGGACTCGCCTTCACGCTTCTGCTCTGCGTGTACTTGCTCAGTGTTCTCAACCGCGCGTCGCGCGTGGAGCAGCTTGTCGAGGAGCGCACCAACAAGCTGGCGGAGATCGAGCGCACGACCCGCGGCATGCTGGAAACCCCCTTGACCTCGATGTTCCTGTGCGACGCCGACGGACGGATTCTCGCCGCAAACGCGCTCGGGGCCTCGCGCTTGGGGATGCGCGTGGAGGACATGATCGGAGAGGATCTCTTCGCTTTGATGCCTGTGGAGGTGGGCTCTCGGCGCCGCGCGAAGCTGCGACAGGTGATCGAGACGGGCAAGCCGCTGCGCTTCGAGGATGAGCGAGCGGGGATCCGGTTCGATAGCTGCTTTTATCCCGTGCAGGACGCCGACGGCAACGTGAGCCGCGTGGCGATTCATGCGCACGATATTACCGATCGCGTGAAGACCGAAGACGCGATCCGCGAGAACGAGCAGAAGTTCCGGCTCATCTTCGAGAACGCGCGCGACGCGATCTTCTGGGCGGACCCCGAGACCGGATTGATCACCCACTGCAACCGCGCGGCGGAGCAACTCCTGGAACGGGACCGGGACGAGATCATCGGTTCTCCGCAGACGATTCTGCATCCCCCGGAGAAGGCGGAGTCCTACCGGAAGGTCTTCGCACAGCATGTTCGGCAGGAGGGCGGCCTGGACGAAGAGGCGGAGGTCGTCACCTCCGCAGGAGAGATCCGTCCCGTTCGCATTACGGCCTCCATCACCGAGGTGGGAGATCGCGGGATCGTCCAGGGAATCTTCCACGACATCAGTGACGTCAAGCGAGCCGAGGAGGAGCTGTGGCAAGCCAAGGAGCAGGCAGAGGCCGCAAGCCGGATCAAGGCCGAGTTCGTGGCGAACATGAGCCATGAGATTCGCACGCCGCTGACGGCCATCCTGGGATTCGCGGACATCCTCCAGGGCGAAGAGCTCCCCAGAGAGCAGCACCAGGAGTACTTGGAGATCATTCGGCGGAACGGAGAGCACCTGCTGACGATCATCAATGACATCCTGGACCTGTCCAAGATTGAAGCGGACAAGCTGACGATCGAGCAGGTGGCCTTCTCGGTGCCGCAGCTGATCAGCGAGGTGGCGTCTCTCATGCGGGTTCGCGCCAAGGGAAAGAACCTGGATCTGGATGTGGCCTACGGCCCCGGCGTTCCGGAGCGCTTGGTTTCGGATCCGGTTCGCCTTCGACAGATCTTGGTGAACCTGGTGGGCAACGCCATCAAGTTCACCGAGGTGGGCGGCGTTCGGCTGATCGTGAGCATGATCCCGCCGGGCGAGGGCGACGCGACGGTGCAGTTCGAGGTGGCCGACACCGGCATCGGCATGACCTCCGAGCAGATCGATCGACTCTTCAAGCCCTTCAGCCAAGCGGACTCCTCTACGACGCGGCATTTCGGCGGCACGGGCCTAGGGCTGACCATCTCCAAGCGGCTGGCCAAGATGCTGGGGGGCGACATCGTCGTGGAGAGCGAGCCCGGTCGCGGGAGTCGCTTCTCCGTCACGATCGACGCAGGGTTCGTGGAGGAGGATACCATGATGGCGGAGGCCCACGAGGCGGTTGTCGCCCGCAAAGACCTCTCCACGTCCGACGCCCACGGTGAGCTGAGCGGCAGGGTGCTGCTGGCCGAGGACGGACCCGACAACCAACGGTTGGTGGGCTTCCTGCTGCGGAAGGCGGGATTGGAGGTCGATGTGGCCGAGAACGGGCGCGTCGCCTTGGAGAGGGTCGAGCAGGCCCCGGCAGGCTACGATCTGATCCTGATGGACATGCAGATGCCGGAGATGGACGGGTATGAGGCGGCCCGTCGTCTCCGCGAGCAAGGGTATCGGGGTACGATCATCGCCTTGACGGCCCACGCCATGGAGGGCGATCGAGAGAAGTGCCTTGCCGCCGGTTGCGACGACTACGCCAGCAAACCGATCGAGCGTCGCAAGCTCGTGGAGAAGATCGCGACGTACCTCCACTGTCCTGCCACGGAATCGCCTTGAACCTCGGACGGCCGGAGCCGGGTTCTCCAGTTTCCCGAAAGAATGCTGGCCCTCGACGCTTGCCCTGCTATGATTCTGGGCGGTGGTGGGAAACACGACCTTCCAAGGAAGACCTGGGATCCGCGTCGCGGGCTTGAGCGGGGGCGTTCCGTTCAGCCGCGTGCGGAACGGCGAGGCGAGCATGCCGCAGAACGCCGAACAGGGAGTTGACAGTACAGAGCGTATCATCCAAGCGGCCGGCGAACTGTTTGCCGCCAAGGGATATCACGGCGTGACGACGCGCGAGATCGCCGCGGCGGTCGGCCTAAACGTTTCCACCGTGAACTACCACGTCGGCGGAAAGCACGAGCTCTATCGCGAGGTCTTCCGGCGACTCCACGCTCGAGAGCATGAGCACGTGACGCGTCTGGTTGCCAGTGTGACCGAGGACGTGCTTTGCGACGGGGCGAAGCTCAGGGAACTGCTGTTTCTGCTGGTGGATTCCACGGTGGACGTGTTGGTGAAACGGCCTGAGATCGCAAGGCTGTGGGTCCGTCGCTGGCTCGAGAGCCCCGTGGATTTCGAAGAGTTCGCCGCGCAATTCAGCGTGCCGCTCTTCCTCGCGATCCGGGATCTGCTCGAGCGGGCCCAGGGGGCCGGCACGATCCGCACGGAAGGGTTGAACCTTCGAATGTTCCTGATGAGCTTCACGTGGATGCTCTATGGCTACTTCACCCGTGGCGCGATCGATTGGGAGAGCGTGCAGGCGGACCCCTTCGACGCGCGCCAGGTGTGCACGTTTCGCGGCTACCTCCATGACTACGTGGTTCGGATGCTGGACCTGCCACACCACACCGAAAGCAGTTAGTTAGTGCTTACTACTTAATGCGTCTCGTCCTATCGCACGGGGTCTCGCCCAGGCCGGTCCTTGGATCGGACTGCGGGCCAGCCGCAGGCGTCGGCCGACCCACCATATTCCGATAACAATCTTTTATGAAGGAACTTGTATTAGATATCCCCCTGCTTATTGACAGCGGGGCTCACGGCGTGTCTAATGGATCTGTCGATCAATCAATTGTTTGATTGATAGCACTTCGGGGGGCGGCCCCTCCGGCGGATAGGACAGCTTGGGTCACAACTTGAAGGACCCCGGGAGGAGGAAGACATGAGCGGTAGGACGCAGTTTGGGGGGAAGGCTTTCTCGGTAGCGGTCTTGGCGGTTGTCGGTATCGCCGCGCTCGGTCCTGCGGCCTTGTCCCAGGAAGTCGTTACCGCGACGGGACGCGGATGGCTGGAGTGGGTCGATCAAGGAGGACAATCGCTCGCCGTCCTGCACACCAGCGGGTCGCATTACGACATGGGCTATCAGCACGGCTACCTGCTGAAGGACCAGGTCGTGGAGAACATGCAGGCGGGCCTGAATTTCGTCTACACCAACCCGCACGTCCTCCATGCACCGAGCGAGATTCCCGACGCGGTCGACATCCTCGAATCGAACACCCCGCAGAAGTACCTCGACGAAGTCCAGGGCATCATCGACGGCGTGGCGGCCGCCGGTGGCCCGCAGCTCGAATACGACGACGTCCTCACGGTCCAGATGATGGCGGACCTGACGCAGGTGATGTGCACGCAGTTCGCCGCGAGGGGATCGGCCACGAAGGACGGGCATGTCATTCACGGCCGAAACCTCGATTGGCCGACGGTGCCCGGTCTGGCGCACGACAATTCCGTGATCCACGTCGCCAAGGGAACCGGCGAGCAGCCCATCTGCAACACGTCATGGGCGGGGTACGTCGGCACGGTGACGGGGATGAACGGCAAGGGCATCAGCGTCGGCACGAACAACTGCCCCTCGAGCGATTCCAACTTCCATGGCATGCCGCTGACCTTCCTCCTGCGCAACGCCCTGGAGACCAGCTCGACGATGGACGAGTACGTCGATGCGATTGCCGGCAATCCCCGCACGTGCGGCACCAACCTGGTGGTCGGATCCGGACGGGAAGCGGGCGGTGCGAGGGTGGCCGCCATCGAGGTGACCCCCACTCGATGCGATGTCTACACCGACAACGATCCGGCGGAGGCCCACTACTGGGACCCCGACACCCAGACGAGCCATGCCACGAAGGACGAGATGGATTGGCTGACCGTGTCCGAGGGGATCCAGGACGCGGTGGTGCGGACGAATCACTTCCTCGATTGGGACGGTGATCCTCCGCTGCAGGCCCTGCAGGCCGGCGCGACGATCCTGCGGTTCCTCGATCCGAACATGGTCATTGCGATGGGCTTCGACCCGAACAGCCTGATGGACGTGGACTGGGTGATGGACAACGTGTACCCGGAGCAGATCGTCCCGCTGATTTTGGGCGAGGCCCCGTACAACATGCTGCTGCCCGAGGTCGAGGAGCCGAATTGGACGCGGCTTCGCTACAACCGCATGCAGGGTCTCATCACGGACCCGAACCACTTCGGTGAGATCGACGGCCTGATGGGGATCGAGTTCATGACCGATCCGAACGGCATCGCCGACGAGCTGAGCATGCACTCGGTCGTGTTCGACGCGACGAGCCTGGAGGTTTGGGTCGCCAACGCCCGCACGGACTACAGCACGGACCCGAACGGGATCGTTCTCGACGCGACGTCCGAGCCGTACGTCTACTTCAACTTCGGCGCGGCGATCCCGGAACCGGCGACGCTGGTGGTGTGGCTGACCGGGGGGGTGTTGGCGGCGAGGAGCCGATACCGCCGACGAGGTTGTACGGTCGCGCGGCGGCGCGGGCGCGATCTGTGTACGGCGTAAAAAGAGCAGGTGCCGGCTTGCCGAACACACGCGGTTCAGCAAGTCGGCACCGATGCTACAGGTCTCCCCCCACCGGAAACACAGGTTACCGCTTACAGGCAGTATGGTGATGGCTGGTCGCCGACGATTGTCGGCCGTTCCGCATGCCCCCCCAATTGGGCTTGCTCGAACGCGACCAAGCCGAACTTGGCCGGACGATCCAAACCTACGATTTGGCCGGAGAGGGGTCAAACGCCGTTCGCGAATTCGAGTCCCGCGTCGGTGCCCGGGGCCGAGCGCTTCCGCAAACAGCCCCCGCAGCCGGCAAAGAGACTCCCAACCCGCGGTCTTTCCGGACGCAATCTCGTCCCGTCTACCGTCCATGCGAGGCCACCCATGGCCGATGGTTGATTGTCGGTGCAGCCCGACTATCATGACGGCACGACCCTTATCGGAGGGAATGCCATGAACCCCCAGGCGATCCGATCGCGACGAACGCGAATCCTCTTCCTCTGTTCGGCGGTTGTCCTGATGATGTGTGCGACGCCGGCTGTCTCGGCCGCGGAATTCCAACCGCTTTTCAACGGCAAGGACCTGTCCGGCTGGAAGCCGACGGGCAAGCCGAGCGCGTGGTCCGTCCGAGACGGCATGATCGAGTGCAACGGCTCCGGCGGCGGCTGGCTGCTCACCGAGAAGAAGTACGGCGACTTCGTGCTTCAGCTCCGGTACAAGGTCTCGCCCGGGTGCAACAGCGGGATCGCCATTCGCTCGGCCCCCCGGAAGCCGGGCTTCACGGGCATGGAGCTGCAGATCCTGGACGATTGGGGCAAGCGCCCGAACAAGCACTCGGCGATGGCCGTGTACTCCTCGATCAAGCCGGCCAAGAACATGAGCAAGCCGGCGGGCCAGTGGAACACCGTCGAGGTCACGTGCGTCGACCGGCACCTCGTCGTCGTATGGAACGGCGAGCGCGTGCACGACGTCGACCTCGATTCCCATCGTGAGCTGGCCGACCGTAACGCCCGCGGGCACATCGGCGTGCAGGATCACGGACACTTCGTCTGGTTCCGGGACATTCGGATCAAGGACCTGGACCACGCGGAGGGCTGGGAGCCGCTGCTGACCGAGGGCCTCGACGGCTGGAAACAGATCGGCGACGGGCAGTGGAAGCACGACGGCTACGGCACGGTCACGGCCACCGGAAAGCTCGGCGTGCTCCTCTCGCCGAAGAGCTACCAGGACTTCGTCCTGAAGCTGCAGGCGCAGGTGAGCAAAGGGGGTAACGGTGGGATCTTCCTGCGCCTGCCACCGGCTCAGACGCTGGATCCGAAGCCGTGGGTGTCCGGCTACGAGGTGCAGTTTCAGGACGACGCAGGCAAGCCGCCGACCAACGTCTCCACGGGGAGCGTCGTGCTGATTGCCGCGCCGAAGTCCAACCGTGCCAAGCCGGCCGGTGCGTGGAACGATTTTGAGATCACCTGTCGCGGCGAGACGATCGCCGTCAAGCTGAATGGTGAGCCGGTCACCGAGGCCAAGAGCGATCGACGGGCCGAGGGACACCTGGGTCTGGAGAGCGAGGTCGGCCGGATTCAATACCGGCACATCAAGGCCAAGCCGCTCGGGAAGTAGCGGACGAGAGCCTGATGACGAAGCTACGCTGTTATGCTTGTGCGAGAATATGCTTGTGCGAGAATCCGTCCAAGGCGAGCTATGCTTGTGCGAGAATCCTTTCTCGCACACCTGAGGGCCGGAATCCTCTCCGGTAACCTTCGCAGGATAGGAATCCCGCATAAGTCGGTCGGTGCGAGATAGGAATCTCGCACCAGCAGTGAATCCGCCCAAGGCGAGCTTA